>JAHHIL010000017.1 GCA_019358975.1 Trichocoleus desertorum ATA4-8-CV12 | reverse complement strand
TTGCTTTAATCGTGTCATTGAACATCGTTGGAGGGTTTCCTTCACTAGCAAGCTTGAGCAAGGGAGGGAACTCCCGGCTCCATTCTTGCTAGAGTGACTGGTATCTTATTTATTTGCAAGCCCCTAACGCTGTTTAGTCTGACGAATCCCCTGCTGCGATCGCTCAATTTAGCGCTTTCTGTTTTGCTATTAGCGCTGGTGGTACGTCAGCGGCCTCAAGCATCCTCTGGGCTGATCTATCTGACTCATATCACGGGTTTAACAGCGATCGCCTCTGCGATTGATCTCCGATTTCCCAATTTGCCGACTCAGCTTTGGGCAGGAGTATTACTAACTGGGATGCTGCTGGAGTGGAGTTTCACCCTCGTGCCTCGTTGGTCGCTTTGGCGGCGCAGTGCTTGGTATTTGGGCCTGCTGCTTGCCGCCTTGAGCTACACCCTTTTTGTCAGTACTTGGTTTAGTGAGGCTAGCCCTGAGGGGCGCTTCTGGTTGCTGGCTCCTGCGGCCATGACTGGTTTGGCGACTCATAGGCAGTGGCCTCATATCCGACAGGCGAGTTGGTTAAGCACGCTGGCCCTAGTTGTGGTGCAACCGCTGACACTGGGCTTTGCGATTCCTCGCTTAATCGGTTTAGGGGTCGCCACCAGTTTGATGCTGGTGAATACTTATCGCTTGCAGCATTTGGACGCGGCCATTCTCACCGTTGGTTTCAGCTTGGGTTTAGCCAGTGCCGCAATTTGGCAAGGTTTCTCCACTCAGCTCACTGTGCCGATCGCGCTAAATTTAGTGGCGATCGCGACTCTAATTCTATGGTTCGTTCATGACATGGGCCGCAGACAAACCAGTCCTTTAGCCAAAATCTATGCTCAAGCGAGTAACGGTTGGGCGATCGCGCTCAGCATTACCAATCTCTTGATTTTGACTGGTTATGATTTAGCTCTTTACAGCAGGTTCGAAGATCGCTCTGTGGGCTATACCATCGCGATCGCTTTAACCACATTGGCGATTGGTTACCGCACTTGGCAGCAAGCGAGCAACCTAGCTTTTTATGGCTTGGCTTGGGGCATTGAGTTACTGGTTGCCCGTCTGCTCTGGTCATCCGATGTCTCTCTGATTCCTACCCTGCTGGAACGGTTGGCGATCGCGAATCTAGCTTTGGGATTCATCGCGCAACTGGCGAGTGATTGGTGGGTGAGGCGAACTCAGCAGCCCTATCTCATGAGTTGGCATGTGGTTCCGGTGGTTTATGCAGGTTTAGCTTTGATTGGTGCTCATACCACATTCACAGCAACCACGGGTTTGTATAGCTTAGGTGCGGCTCTGATTGGTATTGGAGTGGGGCGACAACAACCTCGGCTCGCACTCACCTACCTCTCGCTTGCAGGTGTGTCGATCGCGGCCTATGAGTTGCTGATCTACCAGCTTATGCAAGCAATAGGCGGTAATGCAGGCGATGGCATTATCTTGCTGGCGGCTTTAGCAGCTGTGATTGCCATTGGCGATCGCCTGCTGTCCCGCTGGTTGGTGCCTTATCTCCGACTTGATCTGCGCCAGATTCACGCGCTCGCTCACCTGCACTGGATTATCAGTAGCGGTTTGACGTTGCTGGCCCTGTTTAATTCGCTCAGCTCCACCGGAGAACTGCTTTGGGTAGGACTTACGGCTGTGCTTGCCATCTACGCCCTCCTAGAAGGTCGAGCCAGTGAACCTTGGACTTACGCCGGAATTGTCGCCAGTTGGTTGGCTCTCGGCTACTGGCTCAGTCTTTGGCTATCTGATGCCACGCTACTAACTTGGGGAGCCGCGATCGCTAGTGCTGTGGCTTATGGAATGTACGTTGTGCCTTGGCAACGCGGAGGGTGGTCGTTGGAGCCTTGGCAGCAGTCAGCCATTCTGCTCCCCGGTTTGATCACCGTTGCCACTGCGGGTAGAGTGAATCTGCAAAGCTTACTGATTGTGGCAGCTTTTTATGCGTGGCTAGCCAAAACTAGAAGCCAAGCGCGGCTGAGTTATCTCAGTATTCTTCTGGCAGATTGGGCCATACTGCGGTTTCTCAACGATCGTGCCCAAGAGGAACCGTTGTGGTATGCCGCCGTTTTGGGTGGGTCGCTGCTTTATGTGGCGCAAGTAGACCCCGCCTTGCGATCGCCAACCGAACGCGAAAAACGGCATTGGCTCCGCAGTTTAGCCGTAGGTCTGATTTGTTTAACCGCGATTTATCAATCCGAAACCAGTTTAGCGATCGCCTTGGGTACGCTGGGCTTTAGCATCGGGCTAATTTTAGCGGGATTAGCTTTGCAAGTTCGGGCATTTCTCTATGTCGGTACTGCCAGCTTCATGATCCAAGTGTTACGGCAAGTTTGGCTGTTGATTGACAACTACTCTTTGTTGCTGTGGGCCTTACTGATTCTTTTGGGTCTAGCTTTAATCTGGATTGCGGCTACCTTTGAAGCCCGTCGTAGCCAAGTTTCGGCGCTGTTGCAGTACTGGGTGACAGAACTCGACGAATGGCAGTAACCTTCTCGCTGCGAGGAGCCAAGACCAAGCTAATCTAGAAGACTAGGTATTCAGTAGAACTGGCATGACTGCTGCAACAGATTCACCAAGCGAACTAGTCGTATACGAGCGACCCACGGTAGTAGAAACCAATAACCTGCGCAAAGTTTATCGCACTGGGTTCTGGTTTAATCAGCGTGTGGAATCCCTAAAAGGCTGTTCGCTCACCGTGTATCAGGGAGAAACTTTTGGCTTGTTGGGGCCGAATGGTGCGGGCAAAACAACCCTGCTTAAAACGTTGCTGGGCATTGTCCGCGCCACCTCAGGCAAAGCTTTGCTGTTAAATAGGCCGTTGGGCGATCGCCTGGTGAAGCAAAAAGTCGGCTACCTGCCAGAAAATGCCTACTATTACGATTACCTCACCGGATGGGAGTTTTTGCAGTTTGTCGCAGGCTTGTTTCAAATCCCACGCTCTGTGCAGCGGCAACGAATTCCGCAATTACTCGAACTCGTGGGTTTGTCGCAAAAAACGACGCGCAAGAAACAACTGCGGCAATACTCCAAGGGTATGTTGCAGCGTATTGGCATGGCTCAAGCCTTGATCAACGATCCAGAAGTAGTGTTTCTTGATGAACCAATGTCGGGATTAGACCCAATGGGACGCTACCAAATTCGAGAGATTATTCTGTCGCTGAAAGAGCAAGGCAAAACGATTTTCTTTAACAGTCACGTTTTGTCGGATGTGGAGCAAATTTGCGATCGCGTTGCCATCTTGGCTGAGGGCGAATTAGTCTGTGTCGGCTCCTTGAATGAGCTGTTAGGAACTGCCGACACCTATTACGTGAAAGGCAAAGGCGGCAGCCTTGATGTATTGAAGAAACGCATGCTCAATTTAGAATTCCAAGATGGCTTTTGGGAGGGAAACTTACGCGGCGAGCCCTACGATTTCTTGGCGAGCCTCAGTCTCATGGGCGCTCAAATCATCACCGTAAGTCTAGCTCGGCCTACTCTAGAAGAGTTTTTTATGGGGCAGTTGCGCCAGCGCAATATTCAATCTAGCCATTAAAATCTAGTTGAGTCAGCCTGTAGAAAGATGCCGAGTTGGTCTCTGGCTTTTATTCCTTAACAAGAGACCTACTTTATCGAGAAGCTAAATAAGCAACTATGGCTGACCTATTAGAAACTGCTACCCAGGCTGGATCATTTAGCAAACTGCTGAGCGCGATCGAAGCAGCTAACTTAACTGACACGCTGAAAAATCCTGGCCCCATAACGGTCTTGGCCCCCACTGATGAAGCCTTTGCCAAGCTGCCAGAGGGCACCATTGATGGCTTGTTGAAAGAACCCCTGAAGCTAAGGCGGCTCTTGACTTACCACGTGATCTCTGGCGACGTCCGCTCCGATGACTTAGCTCAGATCGATGAAGCTCCCACGATGGAAGGCTCGATCGTGGCTGTAGAGCATGAGAATGGCTTGAAGGTGAACGATGCCAATGTGCTGAAAACCGATATCTTGGCCGATAACGGTGTGATTCATGTCATTGATACTGTCCTGATGCCCACTTTGGCGATGGTTGAATAGTTCTCCCAATATTGAGACCTAACCCCCAGCCCCTTCCCTAGTAGGGAAGGGGAGATAGATTCAAAGTCCCTCTCCGACGCGGAGAGGGGTTGGGGAGAGGTCTTAATTGGTTAAAATCTATGCCTTCTAGGAAGCTTGGGGTTGAGTAGGAAGTTGGATGGTGAAGGTTGTCCAACCGTTTGCACTCTCAACTTGCAGAATTCCTTGTAACTGTTCAGCATTTGGATTGCCATCTTCCTATTGATCGGATCTGCCAGCACCTGTGTATTGTCAATTCGCACCACTTCTAGTTGCTTGAGGCAATCGCGTGAATAACGGTACAAGCCACAGAATGAGGCAACCGAAACTCAGCCGCCTCTTATCTATGAGTTTGTGTCTGAAATCTAAACTGAGTCAGATATCATCCCCTGAAGAAGAGAAGTCTGAATCAGCTAGTCAGAATACAACCTGTCCGAGCTGGAATGGTCAAGCTTAACTGTGAGGCATTCGCTTCATCCCACTCCAACTCGGCGGAGCCATAGAGGATCTCGCTAGGACGCGATCGCAACCCTGTCTCATCCCAATTAATATGGGCCTTCCCAGAAGCAGTTCCCACATTCACAGCGACAATCACCTCTTCGCCACCGAGAACTCTGGCAAACACATAAACGGTGCTTTCTGCGAACAACACCTGATAGGTTCCTGTCCGTAAAGCCGCGTAGCGGTTCCGCAAATCAATCAGGTAACGGTGGTAGTTGAGTACGTCTCGTTCCCACTTGCCTTCCATCGGGAAAGCTCGTCGTGAGTCAGGATCGAGCGCTCCTGGCAGTCCTACTTCATCACCGTAGTAGACGCTAGGAGCACCAGGATAGGTCATCAGAAGAATGGTGGCGAGTTCTACACTGGCGCGATCGCCCCCCGCAATCGAGAGCAAACGAGCCGTATCGTGGCTTGCTAACAAATTTAACTGAGTCAGCTGAATTTCCCAGGGATAAAGCGCTAACACTTCCTGAATTTTCTCAGCGTATTCCTTAGCCAATAGTGGCGGATAAGGATAATAGGAGCGGCCTTGCACCTGCTCCATCACTACGCGATCGCCTGCGGCAAATGCGATCGTAGGAGCAGCAAAAAGATAATTCATCACGCCGTCGAACTGGGTGCCATCCAGCCACTCACGAGAATCTTCCCAGACTTCCCCGACAATGTAGGCTTCTGGGTTAATCGCTTTAACGCGATCGCGAAACTCTTGCCAAAACCCGGGCGCTTTCACCTCGAAAGGCACATCCAAGCGCCAACCATCAATGCCAAATTTAATCCAGTATTCCGTCACCTCCATGATGTACTCCCGTACTTCTGGGTGGTCGTGGTTGAACACGGGCAAAGCTCGGTTATTGTCCCAACCTTCGTAATTTGCTGGGTACTCCCCGTTATAGGGGGACACAGGCCAATCATGAATCTTGAACCAATCGACCCAAGGAGAATGCGGCCCGTTTTCTAGCACATCGTGAAAGAAGAAAAAGCCTCGACTCGCGTGGTTGAACACACCATCTAGCACCACTCGAATATCGCGCTCATGAGCCGCTTCTAGTAGATCGCGAAAGGCTGTGTTTCCCCCCAGCATCGGGTCCACTTGGTAGTAATCGTGGGTGTGATAGCGGTGGTTACTCGCAGACTGAAAAATAGGGGTGAAGTAGATAGCATTGATCCCCAGATCTTTGAGATAGTCCAACTTCTCTATCACACCCCACAAGTCGCCACCTTTATAGCCTTGTAGCGTTGGCATCTCGTCCCAGGCTTCCCAACTGGCATTTTTTAACAATTTTTTGTGCGGATGGTGGCTTTTGGCAAAGCGATCGGGGAAAATTTGGTAGAAAACTGCGTGCTTGACCCAGTCTGGCGTATAAATCTGCATAAGTAGCTCTCTAAGCCTCCACTGACAAGGTACAAGCACATGCTTTTTCAGGATTCTTTCCCCTGGTAGAAAGTCAGCGATTAGTTGTGATTCGATGACGAAAACTTGGCTTCTGGCCTTGTTGATATAAGTCAGACCAATCTAGAGGTTCCTCATCCCCCGACTGGAACCATGTATCTTTAGGTGATTTGTTATGAAGCTCAAAATCCTGCAAAACACGGTTTTCAAGTTACAGCCCGTTCAGGCGTCTGATCTACCCACTGACCAAAAAGAAGAAATTACTGCTGGACAACTATTCGATCTGCACTCCTACAAAGTTGAAGGCAAGCTGATCAAAGTTGCTTTTGAAAATGTGCAATTTAAGGAACGCAACACCTGGTACGTCTTTGCGGATCACGTCCGTCTCGTGACTTCCCAAGAAGATGTTGTGGCAACCCAACAACAGCTCTCGCCACCGACACCGGGCGCATTGCCTCAAGAACATCGAATTAAAGGTTTTCCTTATTTCGCCCAAACTGATAATCGCTACAACCCTTCTGGTTCTTGCAATGTCACCAGTGTTGCCATGTGTCTTGCTTTCTTTGGGGCCAAACCTACCCAAGAAGCTCAACTAGAAGACGAATACTATGATTTCTTGATTGAGCAAGGCCGCTCTAGACACGACCCTTACGACCTGAAATGGCTAGTAGAACAGCAGGGGTACAGGGATGACTTCCGCGAAACTGCTTCTATTGAAGATGTGAAACAGTGGATCGCGCAAGATAAGCCCGTGATCGTGCATGGGTACTTCACCCGCTTTGGCCACATCATTGTTTTAATGGGCTACAACACTGAAGGTTTTATTGCTCACGACCCCTATGGCGAATATTGGGATAGCGGCTACGACATCAATAGCGACTGGGATAACACCAAAGGCAAAGGACGCACGTATTCCTACACTTTGATCGAACGTACCTGCTCACCCGAAGGGCCTGGTCACATGTGGTGTCACTTTATTTCCAAGTAACTTTTGTGATTACGAAAGGCGATCGCTCTCCTGAGGAGTTAGGGAGGGGAGGGCGATCGCCTTTATCGAATTTACAAAGCCCAAACAGTATTCTCTAAACTTTCGGTTCTGTTGCTAAATCAGCTTTTTCTGGATCAGGAAATGTACATTTCACAGAAATTTCCAGGTTGCTCTCAGTCGTTCCTTCAGTAATGTAAGGAATTCCTGCCTTACCACCAATTTTTAAACCAAACTTTAAATTAACTTCCTGAATTTCGGCAGCACCGAAGTTCTTAAAGGCACTTAGAGCATATAAGGTATAGCCTCGAATCATGTCACGCGCTTGGCGCATTTTAACCGCAGTATCTTCCTGCCAGCCGTACCCCTCTTCGAGATCGTCATCCTGATTAGACTCTGGCGGAAGAGTCGGGACAGCCCTAGATTCAATGTAAATCTCAAATTGCTCACCACCGTCTTCATAGACCAAACGCTGAACTTCTGACATTGATTACCTCAGTAAAGTTTGAATGAGTTTTTTGAAGGTTTACATTTAGCTTCAATTATCTCGTCTATCTTAGTGTCATAAGTTACATCCCTAGCCCTAAAAAGTGGGTGCATCTGCATGGCTCGATACGCACTTGTCATTGGAATTGCTCAGTACAAAAGCCCGCTGAAAAATTTGGACAAAACAACGATTGATGCTGAGGCGGTAGCACAAATTCTAGAAAAGTGCGGCGATTTCGAGAAAGTGACTCGTCTACCAGCCCGTCTCAACCCTGAGAACAATGTTTATGAGATGGTTTCACGGGGGGTTACAGGGGCTGAACTAGGTCAAGCGTTAAAAACTTTCTTCTTAGAGCGTGCAGATAAGAGCGAAGCACTGATTTACTTCACAGGTCATGGCCTTACTGTATCGGATCATTTAGGTCAGAAAAAAGGATATCTAGCTACTTCGGATTGTGTCATTGAAGCTCAAGGTCAAGAAATTGTTGAGCAACAGCATGGCATTGCTCTAGATAGCCTGAATGATCTCATTCGAGCCTCGAATTTGAGCAACCTAGTCCTACTTTTGGACTGCTGCCACGGCGGCTATTTCTTAGAACGGAGCTTAGTCGAACAAACCCTAACCGCCTTCAGTTCGCAAAGAGATTATTACTTAATTACTGCTTGTCGTGGATTTGAGCAAGCTTGGGCCATTAAAACAGAGCAACATGATGTTTTTACTGGAGCGCTTCTGAAAGGCTTAGCCCCAGAAAATGCGGGTAGGGATGGTCGCATTAGTGGCGATCGCCTGTTTGACTACATCAGTAGTGAACTGAAAGACTCTCGGCAAGAACCAATCCGTATGGGTTGGGGTCGTTCTATCAAACTGATTACTTACCCAATTCAACAGTTACCTACTCTTGAAACCGCGCCCTCGTTTAAGACAGAAAATCCCTACTTAGGCTTGAACGCATTTGCATTAGAACAGGCAGATTACTTTTGTGGTCGTGAGCAGATCGTTCGGGTCTTGATTGACCATTTAAGAAAATCCCGCTTTTTAGCAGTCATTGGGCCGTCTGGTTGTGGCAAGTCTTCTTTAGTGAAGGCAGGGTTATTTCCACTGTTCAAGCGCAATGGCTTGCCAGGAAGTAGTCAATGGGCAATTGAAGCTTTTACACCAGGTAATTACCCGATTGCTCGACTACTAGAAACTTTAGCGCGTCAACAGCAACGCTCTGAGCCATTTGTCCTGTTTATCGATCAGTTTGAGGAGTTATTTACGCTATGTGGCGATGACAAAGAACGCCGTGACTTTATTCGTTTGATGTCTCAAGAGGCAACCAATTCTGAGCGTCCAACCAAAGTCATCATCGCAATTCGTGGCGATTTTATCGATCGGTGCGCCGCTTATCCCGAAGCAGCTAGTCTAATTAACCAAACTCAGCCGAATTTAGTTACACCTCTAACATTGCTTGAGCTAAACGAGGCGATCGAAAAGCCTGCAAGTTTGCACGGTGTCACCTTGGAGTCAGGGTTAGTATCACAAATTGCTAATGATGTGGTCGATCGCCCTGGTGCCTTACCATTGCTGCAATATGCGTTAACAGAACTTTGGCGAGTTTGCATTGAAGAAGTAGAGTCTGCTCAACCTTGCCTCACTTGGCATGGATATCGCGAGATTGGTGGGGTGAAGGGCGCATTAGAAAAGCGGGCTGATCTGCTCTATCTCAGTTTTTCTCCTGAGGATCAAGCGTTTGTTCGTCGTCTATTGCTGGAGTTAGTACAAATTGGGGAAGGTCAAAAGTTCACGCGCCGCCGATCGAGTTGGGAAGACCTAAGGGCGATCGCTGACTCTCCAGAACAACTCGATCGCGTTACTCGTCGGCTTTCTGATCAACAACAACGTCTGATTATTACTTCCGATAAAACCGTAGAAGTTGCCCACGAAGCATTATTTAGTGAGTGGAAACTGCTGCACGATTGGATTGAAGAGAGTCGTGAAGATATTCAACTCAATCGTCGTTTAGAAGCAGCTTGTCAAGATTGGCAGGATATCTATCAACAATCCGAAGATGCTTTATTAACGGGTGCCCCCTTAGCTGCGATCGAAGCTTGGATTGATAAATCTCAACCTAAATTACCGCTGCAAGAAGCAGAGTTTATCCGAAAAAGTGTTGAGAAACGCGATCGCGAAAATCAGGCTCAATTAGAACAGGAACGTAGGCTGCGAGAAGAAGCTGAAGCAAGAGCTAAAGAATATCAAGGCAGAGTCAAGGCTGAAAAACAGCGAACTCAGATTGCTACTACATTTGGAGTTTTACTAGCCATCTTAGCAGCTGTATCAGGCAGCTTAGCCTTTTCGGCTCAAACAGAAAAACGTAACGCACAAGTCAATGAAATCAAAGCATTGACTGCCACATCTAAGGCATTATTCGATGCTCATAATCAACTTGATTCGCTAGTGGCAGCAGTAAAAACTTTAAAGCAAATTCAACTAAAAAGAGTTCAACCTCCAGCACTACTTGAAACAATAGTAACTGAAACGCAAGAGTACAATCGGCTAGAAGGACATAAGCAAGATACGATTGATGCAGATTTTGCACCAAGTGGTGACATTATCGGCTCCACAAGTATTGATCGGACTGTAAAAATTTGGAAGAAGAATGGAGAGTTCATAAGAGATATTGGCAGCTTTCAGAAAGGAATCTGGGGTATTGATTTTAGTTCTGATAGTCAATTAATTGTCACAGGTAGTATAGATGGAGTAGCTAGAGTTTGGGGCATTAAGGGTGATCTCAGACAAGAGCTGAGGCCACAAAAAATCAAAGAGAGAGATGCTGTTTTAAAGGTGAGATTTAGCCCAAATAATTCGATAGTTGCATCTGCCAACTGGGATAAGACTGTAAAGCTCTGGAGAGTATCGGATGGACAGTTATTAAAAAGTTTTGAGCATGGTGATCCAGTTTATGGGGTGGACTTTAGTCCTAACGGTGAAATTATTGTTTCAGGAAGTTGGGATAAGACTGTAAAGCTCTGGAGAGTGTCGGATGGACAGTTATTAAAAAGTTTTGAGCATAAGGATAGAGTTCATGAGGTTGCTTTTAGTCCCAAGGGTAACCTGGTAGCTTCTGCTAGTTGGGATAAGACTGTAAAGCTCTGGAGAGTATCGGATGGGGAGCTACACAGTAACCTCAAGCATGATGCTGCTGTGTATGGTGTCAGCTTTAGTCCTACTGGAACTATGGTTGCTTCCGCTAGTGAAGATGGAACTATTAAGTTATGGAATGTGCCTGCTGGTAAATTGGTCAAAACATTTAAAGGCCATAATGGGCCAGTCAGCGCCATTAATTTTAGCCCTGATGGAAAACTTCTAGTATCTACCAGTGATGATCGAACCGTAAGGGTTTGGGGTCTAAGGTCAATTCAACCCTCAAGCTACGAGACGAACGGTCTTATTAATGCTAGCTGTATTTGGCTAAATGATTACTTAAGTACTAATGTTAATATTGCTAATGAAGATCGTCAAATTTGCGACAGATCCTAATTCTACTGACAATCAAGATTACCCCTATTTTAAGTTAAGGAAAGCTAGCTGATTATGAACGACAAAATAAAAGAAAGCCTTGAATCTGCTATCACGCTGCTAGAATCATCCATACATCAATTAAGATTTTCTTTATTGCGCAAAGATCAGTCTACTAACGTTGAATCCATGACCGATATTCTAGCTCTTATAGAGCCTATGGTGGATTTCAACAAGTCAATACGCGAATACTTAAACAAGGTTGAAGATCAAGATGACAGCAAAAAGGTTGAATTTATTTTGAAAAATTTAACCGACTCTCTAAAGGACATTTCTAGTGTAGAAGAGTTTGGAGGTACAGATATTTCGAAGGCTGCCAGAAAAGCACTTCAAAAAGTTGAGCAAGTTTGTCCAGATAACATATGCTAATTCAACAAGCAAATCTACCAGTAGGAACTAAACCCTTCGCTAGACATTGTCTATAATCGGTTTGCAGATGCTAATCCTAATCGAGTAGAGGAATACCTTAAGCCATATCAGAATAGGACTAACTATTTGATCAATTTCGATAACTATGGTTAGTGCTGCCTAACGTTTTGTGATGCGATCGCCCCTTCACCCCTTAAGGCGATCGCCCACCTCACCTCATAAATGCAATCGCTCTCCCCTATCCCTTAATCCTTCCTTAAGCTGAACACCCTCTACCTTTGGGCGGATCGACAAAACTCTTGGTTATCTTCCGATCCCCTCTTGCAAACTGCAACGCTCAGACCGACACTTATCTTGGGAGTTGACTGGCAGTTTAGAGGTCTTTTGTGAAAAGAGTATTATCGATTATCCTCGGTGGGGGAGCCGGAACCCGCCTATATCCACTCACCAAGCCGCGTGCAAAGCCTGCCGTACCCCTTGCAGGTAAGTACCGCTTGATCGACATTCCTGTTAGTAATTGCATTAATTCAGAAATATTCAAGATTTACGTTCTAACTCAGTTCAACTCAGCCTCCCTCAACCGTCACATTGCCCGCGCTTACAACTTTGCTGGCTTTACCGAAGGATTTGTTGAAGTACTTGCGGCCCAACAAACCCCCGAAAACCCCAACTGGTTCCAAGGCACGGCTGACGCGGTTCGCCAGTACATGTGGTTGTTTGACGAGTGGGAAGTCGATGAGTACCTGATTCTCTCCGGAGATCACCTGTACCGCATGGACTACCGTCAGTTTGTGCAGCGCCACCGAGATACAGGAGCCGACATCACCATCTCAGTCGTGCCCATGGATGAGCGCCGCGCGTCTGACTTTGGCTTGATGAAGATTGACGACTCTGGCCGAGTTGTAGACTTTAGCGAGAAGCCCAAAGGTGAAGCTCTGAAACAGATGCAGGTAGATACCAGCATTTTGGGGTTGGATGCTAAGCAAGCTCAAGAGCGGCCTTATATTGCCTCTATGGGCATTTATGTCTTTAAGCGCGATGTCTTGATGAACCTGCTGAAGCAGGCACCCGATCGCACTGACTTTGGCAAGGAGATCATCCCCGCTTGTGCCGCAGACCACAACGTCCAGGCTTACTTGTTCGATGACTACTGGGAGGACATCGGAACCATTGAAGCTTTCTACGAAGCCAATTTGTCGCTAACCCAACAGCCGCAACCACGCTTTAGCTTCTACGACGAGAAAGCACCTATCTACACCCGTGCTCGTTACTTGCCTCCTAGCAAACTCCTGGATTGCCACGTCACCGAGTCAATCATTGGGGAAGGGTGCATTCTGAAAAACTGCCAGATCCAGCACTCTGTCTTGGGTGTGCGATCGCGCATCGAATCTGGATGTGTCATCGACAACTCGCTGTTGATGGGTGCTGACTTCTATCAACCCTTTGCTGAGCGCAATATCAATTGCGAAACTCAAAAGGTGCCAATGGGGATTGGGGCGAACACCACTATCCGACGGGCGATCATCGACAAAAATGCTCACATCGGTTGTGATGTACAGATCATCAACAAAGATCGAGTGGAAGAAGCTGAGCGTGAGGACCAAGGGTTCTACATCCGCAACGGCATCATCGTAGTTATGAAGAATGCCATCATTCCAGATGGCACCATCATCTAGACGAGGACTAGGGGTGTGGAGTTAGGGGATGATGGCTCTAAAAACATCCACCCTGCGCTCCCCATCACTCGCCTGGTCATTTTGATGGGGCTGCCAGGAAGCGGCAAAACAACCCTGGCTCAATATTTACTCACAGCTAGCCCGGAGCGTCGGTTGATTTCTACTGATGCGGTCCGGGCTCAATTGTTTGGCGATGAAGCAGTCCAGGGGCCGTGGCTACAGGTATGGCAAGAGGTCCAACAGCAGTTACAGCAAGCAGTCGCGCAGATCTCCCAAGGCCAAATTCCTGATGCGATTTACGACGCTACCAATACGGCTCGGAAACAACGGCGGCGGGTGTTAACTTTGGCGCGATCGCTAGGCTTTAAGGAAATTGTCGGTTTTTGGTTAGATTTGCCTTTGGAGGTCTGTTTAGCCAGAAATCATCAGCGCGATCGCGTGGTTCCAGAAGCCGTGATGCTGCGAATGCATCGACAACTTTTAGGTGCGCCCCCAGCTTTAGAAGAAGGATTCACGAGCTTAATTCGTCAGTCTTGGTATCACTAAACCAGGCAATAGGGAAATTGCGATCGCCCTACGTGCAAGACCCGAACCTCTCTCTATCAAGACTTTTGGTACTCTAGGGATGCGCTTACTGATGTGCCTAGAGCAGACGATTCTATAAATAAAGGCATAAACTGAAACTATTAGAGGAGGTAGGTGGATGGCTGCAACCGACTATAAAGATTACTATGCCGTCTTGGGAGTGAACAAAACTGCCACTGCCGACGACATTAAAAAAGCCTTTCGGAAACTCGCCCGCAAGTACCATCCAGACGTTAATCCGGGCAACCAAGACGCTGAAGCGCGGTTCAAGGAAGTCAACGAAGCTTATGAAGTATTATCTGACCCAGAAAAACGCCAAAAGTACGACCAGTTTGGCCAGTACTGGAAACAAGCTGGCGGTGGTTGGCCTGGTGGAGGAGCTAGCCCCAACGTTGATTTTGGCAACTTCGACTTTAGCCAGTACGGCAGCTTTGACGATTTCATCAACGAGTTGTTGGGTCGCTTTGGTAGCCCTGGCGCTGGCCCTAACCCTGGTGCTGGACGCCAAGCCTATAGTTATCGCACCACTCCGGGGGGCGGCCCAGGCTTTGGTGATTTCGGAGGTTTTGGTGGTTTTGGAGACTCCACTACCGCTCCACCTCAAGACAGCGAAGCCGCGATCGCTCTGAGCCTGAGAGAAGCTTTCCAAGGTGTGCAAAAACGCCTCAATTTAGGCAATGAAGTCATTGATGTCCGGATTCCTCCCGGTGCTAAACCAGGTAGCCGCATTCGGGTCAAAGGCAAAGGGCAAGCTAGCCCTTATTCGCCTCAGCGTGGTGATCTGTACCTTGTCGTCAACATTCAACCCCATCCCTTCTTTCAATTTGAGGGCGACAACTTGCTCTGTGAAGTGCCGATCGCGCCCGATGAAGCAGTGTTAGGAGCCCAGATTGAAATCCCCACTCCCGATGGCAGTGTCACCATGAATGTGCCTGCTGGTGTGCGGGCAGGGCAATCTCTACGCTTGCGAGGCAAAGGTTGGCCCAATCCTAAGGGTGGACGCAGTGACCAAATTGTAAAAATTGCGATCGCCTCCCCTAAGGAACTTAGCTCCCAAGAGCGCGAGTACTACGAAAAACTTCGAGCGATTCGCAGCTTCAATCCTCGCAGTCATCTACAAGGCATGCAGCTTTAGATGGCCGCTAACAGTTCCTCAACACTGGCGTTGTGGGATAAAAACGAGAACAGATGTTTGAAGCGCAAATTGCCCTGAGCATCTAAAACAAACTGCGCTGGCAGAGGTGCACCTAGGGCTTGCCCAACGTTGTAAGTGCGGAAGACTCGACAGCTAGGATCACTCAGAAGTGGCATCTTTAGCCCTAGGTCGCGTACTACAATTTGGCTTTGGCGATCGTCGGTACTGGTAATCATCAAGACTTCTACGCCGCAACTCGTAAACTCTTCGTAGTTCTCGTTCAGCGCCTTGATGTGGGGGAAGCAAAACGGACAGTACTGCTTTTCGGTGAAGATGCGCGTAAAAGCCAGAATCACGGGTTGCTGTCCACGATAAGCCGACAACTTAAGTCGCTGAGCGTGAGTGATATCTGGTAGCTCGAAGTCTGAAGTCCTCTGACCTAGTGCCAGAGGACTCGTGGCGGGAATCGGGAAAAAGTTGTTGAAGAAGCGCTGATTCAGCAGGCCACTAAAGTCTGTAGAAGTTAGCATTGCTAGCTATGATCTGAGTTCTGAAACTGCGGTCAACCATAAAAAAGGGTGAGCATTGCCCACCCTAGCCATTAAATTACAACTAATCGCTGATAGGCGATCGCTAGCAACTAGACTGCTGCAAAGTATTCCTTAGACTTCACAGGGTCAGGATTCATGGTGGCATCACCAGGCTTCCAACCAGCGGGGCAGACCTCATCGGGGTGAGACTGCACATATTGGATGGCCTGCAAAGTCCGGAGGGTTTCGTCCACACTGCGGCCAAAGGACAGGTTGTTGATGGTGGAATGTTGAATCACACCATCTTTGTCAATGATGAAAAGACCCCGGAGGGCTACACCTGCTTCTGGATCGAGCACGTTGTAAGCAGCGCTGATTTCTTTCTTGATGTCAGAAACGAGGGGATAGTTGAGGTCGCCTACACCACCTTGCTTACGATCGCTTTGGGTCCAAGCGAGGTGAGAGAATTCACTGTCTACAGATACGCCTAGAATTTCAGTCCCGATTTGCTTAAATTCGTCGTAGCGATCGCTGAAAGCAGTAATTTCAGTGGGACAAACGAATGTAAAGTCTAGGGGATAGAAGAACAAGACAACGTATTTGCCTCGGTAGTCAGACAGCTTGATGGTCTTGAACTCTTGATCGACCACAGCCGTTGCAGTGAAGTCAGGGGCAGGGCGACCAACCCGGAGGCAGCCTTCGGTATTGTAGGTCAAGGTCATGTACTTATTCTCCTTGAATAATCTACAGCTCTAGGTTTGCGGAGTCATAGGCCAAGCAGCACAAAGCTTGCTCTTTCCTATGCAGGCAACGACTGATTATTTACGAACTGTTACGTAATATATCATAGTCATAACGATTTTGAGTAGAGGCCAGTGGTAGGTTATCAGGGTTTATGCGGAGCTGAATCGGCGATCGCAGAATAGAAATCTGCATTATTCCAAAATTAGTCAGGGTCCTATCACCAGGCAGCAGACAATCCTGAATCAAAGCCGTAGACTAAGCATAAAAACCTAAGCAGCATGGATAATTTAGATACACGGGAATGGCTACTCACCAATGGGTTAGGTAGTTTTGCCAGTGGTACTGTTTGTGATGCTCATACTCGCACCTATCACGGCTGGTTATTTGCTGCGCTTGATCCTCCCAGTCAACGCACCCTCCTGCTGTCTCACATCGAGGCCAGTTTAGAAATTGCAGGACAAGTTTTTTCTTTAGGCACTCATTTTTGGTTAAACGGAGCAGTTATCCCCCAAGGCTTCCAACTGCTGCAATCTTTTGAGGTTGATCCTGCGCCCACTTGGGTTTGGGCCGACTTTCCCTGGCAGTTTACCCGTCGCCTCATCTTGCCCTACGGCTGTGTTTCCGATGCTACTCCTGCATCCCTTGGCAGTGACGATACATCACTCCGTTTCAGGCACCAAACTTTAATTCAATACAGCTATGAAGGTAGTGAAGCGGCAACCCTGAGGCTACGGCCCTTGATTAGCGATCGCGACTTCCACCATCAACAACAAGCCGACCCAGAGCTACATTTCTCCCAAATTGTGGGGCCACAACAACTGCTATTGCAAGCCATTCGTCCGGGTATTGCAGGGACGCCTTGGCATCTGCGCTGGACTCAAGGCAAGTATGAACCAGATGGGATGTGGTACTGGAACTACCACTACCCAGCAGAAACTCAGCGAGGTCTCGCCGATTATGAAGACCTCTACAGCCCTGGATATTTGACTGCGGTTCTGCAACCTGGTGAGCAGCTAACCCTAGAGGCCAGCGTTGGTTGGCCAGAATCAGAGCTACCTTTGCTCCACCGCTCCATGTTTACAGCGGCAATACGAGCCGAGCAACAGCGCTTAGCCCGTGACTTTGCGGCAGTTCTACCTCCGTCTCCTCAAGCCATAAGCCTCACTCCTGCAAAAAAGCAACCTGAGCCCGAACCTGCTCATGGGAGCCATTTGTGGCAGCAACTACTGCGAGCGGGTGATCAATTTTTGGTATATCGCGCTTCGATCGCAGGACCAACCGTGATCGCGGGGTATCCCTGGTTTAACGATTGGGGGCGTGACACACTAATTGCTCTACCAGGATTGGCTTTAGCAACTCAACGGTTTGACCTAGCCAAAGGCTTACTGCAAACTTTTGGGCACTACTGCCACTTGGGTTTGATTCCTAATGCCTTTCCGGACGTGGGGGTGCAGCCCTCTTATAACAGCATTGATGCGGCTCTGTGGTGGATTGAAATTCTGGGTCTTTACCTAGAAGCAACCGCAGACTGGGAATTCTTGGCACAACAATATCCCGTGGTACAGAAAATCTACAAAGCCTTTACGGTCGGCACACTCTACAACATTCGAGTGGATGCGGCAGATGGCCTTGTCACCTGGGATGCTCCCGGCGTGGCTCTTACCTGGATGGATGCCGTAGTGGATGGTAGACCGATTACGCCTCGGCGAGGCAAACCGATCGAGATTAATGCGTTGTGGTACTCGGCTTTGCGTTGGGCTAGTCAGTGGGCTGAACGTTTAGACAAAGAAGCGGTGACAAACCCTGCTAGTTTAGTGAACCAAGCCCGTCGCTACCGCCAACATGCGGATCAAGTTCAAGCTTCACTCCAGCAATTTTGGAACCATGACCAGCAGTACTTTTACGACACGATTGAACCGGACGATCGCCCCGACCCAAAGATTCGTCCCAATGCAGTTTTAGCGTTGTCTCTGCACCATTGCGGTTTCCCAGCAGATCAGGCACGTCAAGTGTTGCAAGTGGCTCGCGATCGCTTGCTCACCCCCTACGGTCTACGCAGCCTCGACCCCGCTGATCCCGACTACATTGGCTATTATCTAGGTGAACCCGGAGGAGTGGCACCGCAACCCATTCGCGATCGCGCCTACCATCAAGGCACCGTTTGGAGCTGGTTGATTGGCCCCTTTGTGCGAGCCTGGGAGCGCTTCTTTGATGTACAGGGCAGCGAACCTTTACCGTTTGACTGGCAACCGTTGCTCGATCATCTGCAACATCAAGCTTGTCTCGGCTCCATTTCCGAAATTTTTGATGGTGACGCGCCTCACCAACCTCAAGGTGCGATCGCTCAAGCTTGGTCAGTGGCAGAAGTGATCCGCCACTGGCCAGGTCAAGAATAGCTACGCTGTTTTAGCGATCGCAACTGAGTTTTGAGACTTGAGGTAGGCCAGAAATTGGCTCAACTCGTTGTTAGTCAGCTTGGAGCGAGTTTCCTTACCCGCAAACTGCTGCTTCAGATAATTACGACCCTGGATCTCGTTCCAGCCCAAGCGCTTCATCTCTTGAGTGGTTTCGTGCATCAACCGCTCTCGCCCCACTGGCCCTTCAGCGATCGGGGTAGGTTCACCGCTCCAACCATTTTCCAAAGCAAACTTAGCGGCTCTGCCGTCTCCTTTGCCTTGCATGTAGCGAATAAAGGCTTCCTTGCCTTGCCGTCCTTTTTGCTCATCTAGGTAAGCACACAGGCCAAACTGTTCTGCCGCATCTTTGAAGGCATTACGAAAAGCCCGGACAGGTGGTGTCCCAATGATTTTGGCTTTGCCGCGATCGTTCACCTCTGGAAAGGTTTTGTCGTCACCAATGCCTGTGCGCGTCACACCACAGATTGTCAATTCGCAACGAATCACTGTGTAGTCGCCTGTTGTAATCGGATCGCTATATTGGCTGCTCCACTCACCAGGACAGACTGCGTTGAGTCGTTGGGTAATAATCTGGTGCGGTACAAAGAACCAGCGCCCACCTCCGGGTAGGTCTCGCTCTTTGTGTTCCTCTGGCAGAAACCACGCTTGCAGTTGCGGCAGAATCTCTTCGAGTTTCATAGGTTTTGGGTGCAATAGCTAGATGCCTTGGACAAGGCTGGAACTTGAATCAAAATCTCTAATTTCTATTGTCTCTAATAGAACAGGCGATCGCCTAGGGGCAAGCACGACTCATTGACGCTAATCCTGAGCCCGCTAAAAACTTGGTTAAACTAAGCTTAGAGTTGCTACCGCTGCTATGACTTACGCACCTAACTTGGGCACGCCAGAAGACACCCTGGAGGATGTTATATTTCCTCCCAGTGACTTGCTGAGTGATGAGCCACCTTTGGAAAGCTATTTGCATTTGCAACAACTTCTGCTGCTGCTCAAGTGCCTAGATTGGTGTTGGCACCCGGGAGGGCCTACAGCCCGCGACGACTATTTTGCAGCAGGCAATCTCACCATTTATTACAGCCCGCGACAGCGCAAGTCGGAGCAATTTCGAGGGCCAGATTTCTTTGTGGTGCTCGGCACGGAGCGGAAGCCTCGGAAAAGCTGGGTAGTTTGGGAAGAAGAGGGCAAATATCCCAATATCATTGTGGAGCTACTGTCTCCTTCCACCGCTGATACCGATCGAGGCTTGAAAAAGCAGATTTATCAAGATATTTTTCGCACTCCAGACTATTTCTGGTTTGACCCCGATCGCCTGGAATTCGCAGGATTTCACCTAGTAGACGGTCACTATGAACCGCTAGAACGCAATCCTCAAGGTTGGCTATGGAGCCAGCAATTACAGCTGTTTTTGGGAATTCATGCAGCTCAGTTGCGCTTTTTTACAGTTGAAGGCCAGCTAGTCCCTACCCCGGAAGAATCAGCCGAGGAGGAACGGCAACGGGCAGGACAAGAACGACAGAGAGCGGAACAAGAACGGCAAAGAGCCGAGCAAGAACAGCAAAGAGCCGAGCAAGAACAGCAAAGAGCCGAGCAAGAACAGCAAAGGGCGGAGCAAGAACAGCAAAGAGCCGATCGCCTTGCTGCAAAATTACGAGAATTAGGCGTAGACCCCTCCAAGATTTAGGAGAGCGATCGCCTAAGCATGAGCTACCTTGAAGCTAAAGCATTCCAGGAGCAAAATCATGGTTGCTGCGGTTCAAGAGTTTGATGCCAAAACTTTTGTGAAAGTGCGGGCCTCTCTGGATGCCAGGGAGCAAAGCTGGCTAACTTGGGCAGGCTCAATTTATGCCTTCATTCCCGGAGAGAAACGGCAGCGGCTGTTCAAAATGGTAGGGATGAGCGTCAGCCGCTGTATCCCCGCTGAGCCAGAAGGAGCCTGGGATTTTGTCTCGCGAGAACTGACCTACTACCTCGACCCCCAGACCAACGAGATTTTGCATCAATGGCACAATCCTTGGACGGGTGAAACGTTGCCCGTGATGCATGTGGCTAACAACCCAGTGCAAGCTTACTTTCAAGGTCAATTTCCAGCCCATGTGGATGGTGAAATTGCCACTTTTGCGTTTGATCTATTTCCCACTTATCCCAACCCTTTGGCCAAAGATGAACAGTTTCGGGAGTACAGTCCTCAAGCTATTTATCAAGCTGCGGAACTATTTAAACTCACCGTGCCTTTAGCAGACCTGTTGAATCCTGAACTCAACTCAGTTTCTCGATTGCACCTCGGTTGGGATCGCATTGGGCCTTGGCTACCCTGGATGAAGATGGGCGATCGCCCCGGACAACTGATTTACAGTGCTTACGGTAGCAAGGTGGGTGGCTTAGCTGACTTACCGCCACAGCTACAGTCAGAAATCAACACTAGAGTTCCCGCTTACCAATCAGCCCCTCAATCCCCTCAAGATGAGTCAGATGTAACTTCTTGGCTCTACTTCAAACAGCACTTTGCCGCCTATCTAGCAGGAGCCACCTTTCCAATTTCAGAATGAGAACCTGTACCCGGTTTAATCATCATGAAACAAGTGATTCGCTGCATTGGTTTATGGCTGGCATTCTTCCCCTTCCTTGCATCTGTCGCTCATGCCGCCCCCCTAGACACTGCGCTTGACCAAGGAAGGGCAACAGAGGCAGTACCTCTGATTGAGCAAACTTGGGAAAAGCAATACGAAGATTACTTTCGCGTCAACTTTCCAGACCCCTCTATTACGGCTGTAGATGTCGCCAAAACCCTCGATCAGCTGGCAACCCAAACGGGCCAAAAACCAGCCTTGATTTATGTTGTGCCCAGAGCCAAACAACTAGAACTGGTGCTCATCACCCCTGGTCAACCGCCAGTGCAAAAACGCATTGCCGCTCCTAATTCTGTGTTGTTGCCTCAGGTGAAGCAGTTTAGCCAAGCGATCGCTGACCCACGGTTGCAATCTAGCAACCAGTATTTACCAGCCGCACAGCAACTCTATAAATGGATGATTGCGCCGTTAGAAGCAGAGTTGGCCGCTCAAAAAATCGACACGTTAATCTTTTGCTTAGGGGTAGGGCTGCGTACACTTCCTTTATCAGCACTACATGACGGGCAGCAGTTTTTAGTCGAAAAGTACAATCTGGCTCGGATTCCCGCTTTTACTTTGACGGATACTCTCTACACTGACATTCGCAGGGCACCTGTTTTAGCGATGGGTGCTTCTAGTTTCAAGGAGCAAAGCCCTTTACCGAGCGTACCTGTAGAGTTGTTTTTGGTGGCTCGGAATACTAAATCTCGGCAATTTTTTCTCAATCAAGACTTTACTTTGGCAAATTTACAACGTCAACGTACCAGCCAAGCTTTCAAAATCATTCATTTGGCGACTCATGCTGACTTTCAACCCGGAAAGCCTCGCAACTCATATATCCAGTTGTGGAATGACAAGTTGCAGCTGAATGAAATGCAGCAGTTGCGTTGGCAAAATCCTTCGGTAGAGTTATTGGTGCTGAGTGCTTGTAGAACGGCGATCGGCGATCGCAACGCAGAGCTGGGGTTTGCAGGGTTGGCGGTGCAGGCGGGGGTAAAGTCGGCGATCGCGAGTTTGTGGTATGTCAGCGATCAGGGAACTTTAAGCTTAATGAGTGAGTTTTATCGGCAACTGCAAACGGCTCCGATTAAGGCAGAGGCTCTAAGGCGATCGCAAATTTCATTATTGCGAAAGCAAGTGCGGATTGAAAATGGTCAGTTACATAGTTCTAGGGGACCGTTTTCGCTGCCTCCAGAGTTGGCGGTGCAGAATGAGGATCTCTCACATCCTTACTATTGGGCAGCGTTTACGGTGGTGGGGAGCCCTTGGTAATTTGGGGATTTTCGTTACTTTTCCCTCACGCTGTACCTACCACCATTCCAGACGCTAACTCTAAGGTGTCACCCAGGCGATCGCCATTGTGATAGGCAGCGAGGAGTACGTCACTAGTTTTGCCCCAAGCGATCGCGCCATTGGCATCAATACCAATAGCACCTAGGTCGCGCTGATTTTGCTGAGACTCACTAAAGGAGCGCTCGAAGGCAGCTTGTAGGGGTAAGCCATCAGTGACCCGCACGACAATCCGCGCGGCTAAACACTCATCAATAATGTCTTCCCCAATGCCAGTACAGCTAATGGCTGCATGCGTTGTGGCGTAGTTGCCCGCAGGCATGGCGGAATCGCTGACTCGGCCCACGCGCTCAAAGCCTTTGCCTCCAGTTGAGGTGCCAGCCACCAGATGCCCTTGGTTGTCGAGGGCTACCACTCCGATTGTGCCGCGCCCAGCATTGCTATCGGCAGCGAGTTCTTCTGCAACGACACCCGCCATTGTTTTAGAAAAGTTGCCTTGCCGCTCCTGAATCCACTCTTGTAGCCGTAGCTCAGTTAAAGGCTCATGGGGAGGAATTTGCAATTCGCGCAGTAATTCAGCAGCTCCATGATCAGAAAGCACGCGATCGGCTGAGTTTTGCAAGGTTTCAGCCAGATTGATCGGATTTTTCACACGGGAGACGTTAATCACGCCACTAAAGCGTTGAGTTGCGCCATCCATAAGCGCCGCACTCATACGGATCTGGCCGTCAGATTGCAGCACTGACCCAGTGCCAGCGTTGAAGCGGGGATGGTTTTCTAGGAGTTGGCAACCCCGCACAACCGCAGCTTGAGCACTGGCTCCTTGATTGAGGAGAGCGTAGACTTCTTCCACAATGCTGTAAAGGATTTGCCGTAACGTTTCAGCTCCCCCTTTGCCTTTTAAGGAGCTACCCGCTCCCCCATGAATAATTAGCTTTGGCTGCACCCGTGACATAACTAGCACCTTTAGTAAATAAATAGCTAAAACTCAACTGGCTGAAACTAACGCGATCGCTAGCCCACCCTACAACGCCACGCTTTATAGTGCTACGCATCAAGTTTAGGGCAAAGGGGGTGTGGGGGATTCGCCCCCAGCCAGGGGTTTCACCCCCGCACCCCGTCTTAACCTTTATCAGTACTGCTCTATCAATCTAAAGGCTGAGCTTGGCTACGACGACGGCGGCAGCGCTCTGAGCAGTACTTGACTTCGTCCCAGCAGTCCTCCCATTTCTTCCGCCAAGCAAAGGGTCGTTGGCAAACGGGACAAATTTTGGTGGGTAAATCTGATTTAGAACGAGCACGCCCCATAAGGAAAAGCTGCAAAGACCAACGGTGGGCTGTAAGGTATGGTGGAAAATTAGGTTGTGATAAGGCCATAACCACGACTCCAGGCTCAGTTTACTAAAACTTTGGCTGGCTTACCCTCTATTCCTGGTTTTACATGTCTGAAACTGCTCTAGCTAACGTGCGAATTGTCTTAGTAGAACCCGCAGGGCCGCTCAATGTAGGTGCGATCGCCCGTGTGATGAAAAACATGGGTTTGCAACAGTTGGTATTGGTCAATTCTCAATGCGATCCCCTAGGGCCAGAAGCACGCCAGATGGCAGTTCACGCTGCGGATTTGCTAACCACAGCACGTTTGGTCCCAGATCTCCCCACTGCTTTACAGGGATGCCAACGGGCGATCGCAACCACAGCCAGAACTCGCACCCTAGAAACTGAACTAGAACATCCCCGAACCGCTCTTCCTTGGCTATTACCAGGAGCCATCGCAGTTGAGAAAGCAGTTGAGACAACAGAGACGGGGAATAACCCAGAGGCAACGACCACCGATGATTGGCAATCAGCCTTAATTTTTGGTCCAGAAGATCGAGGATTGAGTAACGAGGAGCTGAACTACGCGCAGCGGTTCATTCGCATCCCTTCCAGCCCAACTTATCCTTCGCTGAACTTAGCTCAAGCAGTCGCAGTCTGTTGCTACGAGCTATATCAATTTGTTCAGATGGGTGCAGAAGCAATGGTCATACCTCAAATTGCCCCTAGACCAACTTCCCTACCAACTCCTCAGCCCTCAGCCACCCCAACTTTGAGCGCTCCTCTAGAATCCTTAGAAGCGTATTATCAACAGTTAGAAACTTTGCTCTTGAAAATTGGTTATCTTTACCCGCATACTGCAACCAGCCGCATGGAAAAGTTTAGACGCTTATTTAATCGAGCTGAACTTTCGGTTGCTGAGGTGGCGATGTTGCGGGGTATTCTCAGTCAAATGGAGTGGGCACTACAGCAGAGTCAGAAGTACGAAGAGGTATGAATTGAGGGCTGTCTTAGAGTCCTTTCATTAGAGTCCTCTCAAGAGAGGCACCACCAGAAAATAGGGGCGCGATCGCGGGTAATTAGGCACAGTTGCCGCAGAACAAGGTTAAAATTCATCCAAATTTGTGTGATCAACTGCAAATACGACTAACCTAACGGCAGCGTTGCTCAACGCCAACCATGAGAAGCGAGGGAGATCGGTGAGAAGTGAGGAAGATCGGTGTGGCTAGAGGTGTACAGTTTAATTTGTTGTGTCGGGAGGCTCGCTGATGACAGATCAAGGTAGCACTATGAGCCGTCGGCACCGTCGTCGCCAAATGTTGCAGGCATCACAACAACAAGAAGTTACGAAAAGACTGCCTAGCCAACCCGAAACTTTGCCCTCCGCTCAGAACTCTATTCCTAATGCTCCAACGCAATCACGGCATCGGGCTACCCATCGAGCTGGAGCTCAGCCACACTTGCGCCTCAATTTAAAGCAACTTTTGTCAGGCCAAACAGATCGCCGTTTATTGCCCCCCGCGACGACCAACGGGAAATTAGTGGTGTCGCCATCAAGAAGCAGCGCGATCGCACCTACAACCCGCCGTCCACCGAGAGAGAGTGCCTTACGCCCATCTAACAGTGCTCAGCGTCTCCCCGGATCGCGAGATGCCCACTCAATCGACGATAGCCTCTGGCGCGATCGCCTCCTGCCCCTTACCCCGAAAGAAACAACTAGAGAAACCGCCAAAGGGTTAGGTACCAGAAATCTGTTACCTTCTGAGCGACGCACTCAAGTTGGTAGCCCCATTCCTGGTAACTCACCTACCCGAACCAGATCGGGCAAGCGAACCAGACAACGTAATCCTAAACTCCACCGTCCCCAACCTCCAGCTCAGTCAATGGCTGAGTTGAAGCGTAAAGCTGCTCAGCGATCGCAGCTGCGGCGATCAGTTTCACCATTGTTGTATGGCACTCGACTATTGATCTTGGGCTTAGGCATTGGGGTGATTGCTGGAACTTTGCTCTCCACCTTAGACCCCAGCCGCTTTATGGCTGGAGCCTCCCAAACTGCGATCAATGCTAAAAGCCCAACTGAGCAACAGGCAAAACTGGGTAACTCAGCTAAACCCCCTATGCCGTTGAAGTTAAGCCAAGAATCTGCCCCCCTCAAGGCCGAGATTCAAGGGCTGACCAGACAAACCTCTGGTTTAACTCCAGGCGTATTTCTGATCGATCTGGATACATCAACTTACGTAGACCTGAATGGAACTGCCGTCTTTCCGGCTGCTAGCACGATCAAAGTTCCAGTTTTAGTGGCCTTCTTTCAAGATGTAGATGCTGGCAAAATTCGCCTAGATGAGCCGCTGACGATGAAGCCTGAGTTAATTGGCTCCGGGTCAGGCGATATGCAGTACCAACCTCCAGGCACAAAATTCAGTGCCCTAGAAACTGCCGACAGAATGATTACTATTAGCGACAATACAGCGACCAACATGCTGATTGCTCGCCTGGGTGGAGTGGCTGCCCTCAACCAACGCTTTCAATCTTGGGGCCTCACCGCAACAGTGATTCACAATGCCCTGCCTGATCTCCAAGGCACCAATACAACCAGTCCTAGAGATTTAGCCACCTTGATGGCCTGGGTGAATCAGGGAGATTTGGTGTCGATGCGATCGCGCGATCGGATGCTGGATATTATGCGGCGCACCGTTACGGATACCCTACTGCCACGCGGTCTAGGAGAAGGCGCGACCATTGCTCATAAAACTGGAGATATTGGTTCTCTGATTGGAGATGTCGGTTTAATTGACATGCCCAATGGTAAGCGCTATGTCATTACTGCTTTGGTCAAACGTCCCTTCAACGATGGGCAAGCCTCAGAGTTAATTCGCCAAATTTCCCGCGTGACCTACAACAATCTCAGCCAAGCTGGGGGAGCTGTAAATGGGACTGTGCCAGGGGTCAACATTCCTCCAGGTGCAGGCATGGCTATGCCCAATCCGCCTGTAAACATGCCCCAGGGAAATCCCACTAGTGCTCCAGGTGCTCCAGGTCAATTTCGCTCAATGCCTCCCACTGCGCCAGGCACGTTTAACCAGGCACCTGGGTTTAATCAGCAATAAGGCTTTCAGAGAGAGTCTCAGAGAAGTTCTCAGAGAGATCGTCTGAGGGATGCTCAGATACGCTGTCTGAGAGACTTGCTGCTTCCATAGCCGTCATTTGGTCTAGAGTTTGCCAAATCTCCTGCAACAATGGCTCTAGACCAATATGAGCTACGGCAGAAATTAGAAACACAGGTGCTTGACTGATTTCTCTTAACTGAGCTGCAACCGTCTCCAAGGTTTGTGTGGCTTCTTCCTGGTTTTGGATGGCGTCGATCTTATTGAGGGCAATGATTTGTAGACGATCACCTAACCCTCGACCGTAGGCGTGTAACTCATCCTGAATGGTCTGATAAGTCGCGATCGGATCTTCTGCGGTGCTGTCAATCAGGTGTAACAAAAGTCGAGTCCGCTCAATATGGCGTAAGAAGTCGTGGCCCAAACCTGTGCCTAGATGCGCTCCTTCAATCAACCCAGGGATATCGGCAAACACAGTGCCATCTCCCGTTGGTTTACGGACGACTCCTAAGTTAGGCACCAAAGTAGTAAAGGGATAATTGGCAATTTTGGGTCGGGCAGCAGATAAAACCGAAATCAAAGTAGACTTGCCTGCATTGGGTAAACCAATGATTCCTACTTCCGCTAGCAGCTTTAGCTCCAACCGTAACAGGCGGGATTCGCCAGGTAAACCTGGTAAAGCTCGTTCGGGAGCACGGTTATGGTTGCTGAGAAAGTGCTTGTTACCTAGCCCCCCTTTGCCACCTTGGGCAGCACAAAAGGTTTGCTCAGGTGTAATCAAGTCGCCTAATACTTCATCCGTTACCGCATCGTAAATCACCGTGCCGCAAGGTACTTCAATGATCCTGTCCTCTCCCGATGCTCCAGTTCGGTTACTGCGGCCACCCCGTTCGCCATCTTCCGCTTTAAAGATGTGCGCATATCTAAAGTCAAGCAGAGTTTGCAAGTTCGGGTCTGCCTTTAGAATCACGGAGCCGCCTCTGCCACCGTTGCCGCCCGATGGTCCCCCTGCGGGCACATACTTTTCACGCCGGAAGGCGACTAAACCATCACCGCCGTTACCAGCTTGAACTTGAATTTCTGCCTGATCAATGAATTGCATGGGGATGAAAACTGAACCGTTATCTATCCATCATAGGTAACTAGCTCTTTGTTGAATCAGCTTAACTTCATCTGATAGCAGCAAAATCAGGAATATGGTAAGGTCTGTCTTCACTAAGTAGCCAGTTGAGCCAATCGCTTTAAAGTACTCAAAACGCCATATAAATCGTTGCCTGGATTGAGTAGAGAGAAGATCCTGGAGAGAGCGTACTGAGGCGTGGCTTGTTGGGCCAGTTTGACAAAGATGAAGTCACTGCCATTGGTAATTAAGCCAAAAGCAGGTTTAGTAGAGCTTGGGTTGCTCAGCAGATAGGCTAGGAGCTGCGGCAGAGCTAGAGAAACAGAAAAGGTAGTTCGTTTGGACTCAATGGCTAGCACCCACAACTGCTCTTGCAATACCAATACATCTATGCGTCCCTGAACCAGCACTCCTTCATCTTCGGCAGTGACTTGGACCGATTCCTCTGATGTCACGCGAAAGGGTGGTAGGTAGAAACCAGCTAAGTCTAGCAAGGGAGACAGCACCACCATTTTGACGGTGTTTTCTAGCATGGGATACTTAGCCAGATTGAGATAGCTCGCCTTCACTCGGTCTAGCGCTTGTTTTTCTGAAGCTGAAATTTCTAGAAGCTCCTCTGACCACTCGGTAAAAAATTGCGGCTCTACTGTGAGCTGCAACCCGAACTTCGCCTCTACGTCATGGAGATTAAGGCTTTCAGCTCGAATTGTCTGGACCATGACTGCCTCTCCTTAGTGATAACGATCTCAGTAGTAATTAGCGATCGCCTCTTGAATCCAGATCAATTAGCCATGTTCATTAACCTGTTGTTGCAGCCACCCATCTACGGGTTGGCCATCTCGCCGCTTTAGCTCAATTTCGACGACCAAAACTTCCTGGGAGCCTGGAGGGGCAGGTTTTTGGTGAAATAAAACCTCGTAGGCAGCAGGATCTTCGTTACGCTCCCGTAGCCAGTCTTGCACCTTCATCGTGGCAAAGAGCGATTGCCCCTGCTCAAACATCCGCGTAATTTGCATTTGCAGGGTATAGGGGTTATACCGAGGCATAGCTGACTCCGATCGCTGAACAGTACCCAGATTTTAGCTTGTGGGAGTGACATCCTCCCCTCCTAACCGCAAGCGGTGTAGCAGGGGCTTCCCAACCTCACGATTGAGAATTGCTGCTTCACAGGACTCGTAACCGAGTATCCTCCACAGCCAGAAACCGTTAGTCCCAACGGCCTACTTACCCGATTCAAGATGTTGATCGCTGCGTTCCAATCTCTATCCAGGTTCACCCCACAATGAGGACAACGATGAACCCTTTCCGACAGCGCCTTCTTCACTGTTTCACCACATCCCGAACATTCTTGGCTGGTGCCGTTGGGATTCTCTCCAATTGCGACCTTGCCGCGTTTGAGCGCTACTGCTTGGACAATTGTGAGAAATGCACCCCAGGCCGCATCCAAGATCGACTTTGCCAATCGGGTTCTGGCAAGTCCTTTAATGTTCAGAAGCTCAAATGCTATCAGGTCGTAGTGGGCACAGAGCCAGTGGGCAACTTGATAGTGAAACTCTTGGCGTTGGCGGGCGACATGCAGATGCAGCCGTGCCACTCTATTCGCCTGAGCGTCGTAATTTTTAGACCCCTTCCGTTTGCGACTTAATTGCCGCTGTTGCCGAGCTAATTGCTGTTGAGCCTGCCGGTAATACTGGGGAATCTCAACTGCTTGCCCATCCGAGGTCACTAAAAACTTTTCTAGTCCGACATCTATGCCCACTGCTGACTTGATTTCATCGACAGGTATCGCATCAGGAACCACACCATCTTCCAGGGAAAGACTGACATACCAGCCATCTGCCTTAGACAGAATGGTGGCCTGCTTCAGTTCAAATCCATCAGGAATCGGTCGATGCAAAATCACCTTCATCTCACCAATCTTAGAGAGCTTTAAGGCGCTACCCCTGAGATGCGCGCCTGCCTTGGGATGGTTTACCCGTGGAAAGGTGAATGAGCAGATATCACCTCGTTTCTTGAAGCGAGGTCTGCCGCCTCTCTTGCCCGTTTTATCAGGTGTCAGCCAACGCTTCCACGCCTTGTCTAGGCGCATCAGATTTTGTTGCTGGCAGTCGGCATAGATGTGCTTGTACTCAGGGAATAACTCTTTAGTTCGCTTTAACTGTGATGCTTGAGTGGAGTAATCCACCTTGTCTGGAATCTCGCCTATTGGCTCTGCAACTAAACTGCAACGGTCAATTGGTGAACGAGTTCGACGCAACCAATCCAGGCGTTGGCCTAGAGCATAGTTCCAGTGCCGACGCAACAATTCACCCCAGAGCGCCATAGTGGTCGCCTGTTCTGGAGTGGGGTTGAGTCTGTATTGATAGGTGATTAACATGCTACCATTGTAATGCAAAAGTAATTACAATGGCAACCCATGAAGACCTTGAACATAAGGCTTCCAGAGCAAGAGCTAGAGCTACTGAAAACCTATTGCGATCAAGAAGATCGAAGTCAGACCGATGTCATCAGAGAGTTTATTCGTGGCCTGAAGCGAAAGACTAAAGCTGGTCATTAAGAGGGCATCGTTGCTTGCTTCCGCGCAGCGGTACCCCCTTAATTACCCTCCTATCCCCCTCACCGCCAAGCTATAGCCTTCGGCATGGCTGCGCTAACGCTGTGGCGGGAGTCCCCCGGAGGTTGAGATGGTGAGGAGTGAGCGATTAGCGATTAGCAGTTAGTGGTTAGCCAACTAAAAGCTAATCACCAACCGCCACTCTTTACCGAGCAATAAGATGCGCCCACACATTCCCATCTGGGCCTGCGACTCGATCCATGTAACTGTAGGGGTAAAGCAGCTTGCGGCCTTCGGTATCGTAGTAGCCAGAGAGAGCATCACCCCAAGGATCATTCACGATGAAGCCTTGCGGCGTGTAGCCCACCACGCAAACAATGTGACCAGTTGCAGTAAAGTCGCCTCCCATGACCACGGGACGACCATTAATCAGTTCGTCTTTTACGGCTGACCAGTTGCGAGTCGTGCTAAAGCTGGTTTTGAAACCGTAAGCTTTAATCATTTCGGAGAGGACGGCGTTATCGGTTTGCGATCCTTCTCCGTAGCGGCTGAGGCACCATTGCAATAGTTCATCCTCTAGCTGGCCGCCTTGCGATCGCCGTCCGTAATAGTAAAAAATCATCGCGATCGAGGTGACGTTGCAAGTGGCCCAGGAATAGCGGGGGTTGTCTCGCTGGGAGAAGTAAGGAACATTGAGTTCCACCTGGGGTGGCATCGGGTTGAAAGGCTTGGTGCCCCGCTTCATCTGGATAAAGTCGGGGAAGAGATAACCCGTATTACCAAATTGAGGCAATTCTTCGGTGAGGGAGGCTTTGATATGGCCATCGGCGATCGCGTAACCTGCCACCCCGTAAATACTGCCTGCCGTTAGCGCGAACTTTTCTTGAGCTTGCAGACTAGCAGAATCAACCGGACGTTTTTTAAACACAGTGGATTTGAGCACTGTAACTGTGAGGGCATCTGGGTCAAAGGACACAACTTTATTGTTGTGCTTGATCTGAATGTGCTCCCAATAGATATAGCCAGTTTGGCCAAAACCCTGAATAGGAGCAGCCAGAGATACCCGAAAATGGCCCTTGATAGCAGCGTATCCAGTGATTTGCAAGGTTTGTCCTTGTAACAACTCTGCTTTTTGGTTTGCCGCTAACGAGGCGGAGTCCGCGGGTTGAGCCTTAATTAAGGTAGTTTGTGTGACGAGCACCTGAGCACTTAAAGGTGTGTTAGGAACATCACTGATATTAAATTTGAAAACCTGCGCTCCCTTGCTGAGCTGCACATGCTCCTCAAAGAAATAGCCAAATTCCCCAATCGGGGCGATCGGTGGGTTGAGTACCACTTTGAGATGCCCATCTACTGAGCCATAGCGGCTGACTGTAAAGGTTTGGCCTGCCTTCACAGCCACCTTTTGCTGAGCGTTGAGACGAGCTGAGTCAATCGCCCGAAACTTAAATAAGGTATCTCGCAAAACTTTTAAGGTTAATGACTGGCCTACGGTCATCGGGTCGGTGCTGACAGTCAGGTAAATGACTTCATCGTCAACCAGCTTGCCAGCGCTATCGGTGCCTTTGAGTTTTAGCCAGCGAGAGCCTGCTGCCTTAAAGCCTTGGTTTAAGTTCACCTGCCAAGTGCGTTTTTGAGCATCCACCGTCACTTCCAAAGGATATTTGTCTTCTGCGGCGAGCGAGACTTTGGCAATTCGCAACGGGTCGTAGGTGCCCTTCAGAACCACGGCCTGATTGATCAGAACTTCTCTGGGGCCACTGTAGGTGAGTGCGGGTGGGGCTGAAGCAACTGCTGGAGTACTGGGAGGCTGGGCTTGGGAGTTGGTCATAGTGTCCTCAGACGGTGGATGACTCTTTTTTCTAGTCTTTATGTCTAGAGTGGCGACATGTCTAGAGTGGCGACTTCATCCTATGGAAGTGGCACCCTTCAGTTTTAATTTTGCCTGGCTCGCTTCTGAATGACTCATGTAGAGCAGGGGGCAAAAGCAAAGCACTCAAGGCAACTACAGTTGAAAAGGAATACTTTCCGACACAGTTCAAAAATCAGTCTGACACTCTAGGGCTAAGCTACTGGTTAAGGCTCTACCTCCCATCTAGCAGAAGGTTGAAAAAGAAAAATCCCAAGATGATGACCACCTTGGGACTCAATAAAATCGATGCGATTAAACAGGGTAAATGCTGCCGTAGGAACTACACACCCAAGTCAGCCAAAATATCAGTTGCGTGGGTGTCAGTCTTCACAGTGGTGTAGACGTTGCTGATAGCGCCGTTGCTACCAATGACATAGGTGACGCGCTTGGCATAACCGCCGCCATCGACATCGTAGGCTTTCGTGATGGCACCGTTGACATCGGAGAGGAGAGGAAAGGGGAGATTAAACTTCTCTGTAAACTTCTGGTGGGAAGCTTCGTCATCAATGCTGACACCCAGCACAACAATATCTTTGCCTTGATACTGGCTGTAGTTGTCTCGGAAGCTGCAAGCTTCTTTAGTGCAACCGGGCGTATCGTCTTTGGGGTAGAAGTACAGCACAACTGCCTTGCCTGCAAAGTCAGACAGCGAAACAGTATTACCGTTGGTATCTTTGGCTGTAAATGCGGGGGCAGTATCACCAACAGATAAAGGCATAGATTCGGCTTCCTTCTAGTTTCTAGGTTCAGTTCCAGATTGTAACTTACCGGGCTTTTTACAGCGCTAGCAGGATTGATTCCCGAAGGGGGCGATCGCTACTCTCCCTTAAGGTTGAGCGGCAAAACGTAAAGTTATACTTCAGACACTTGCTCTTGCACTTCGGCATTCTGTAGTCTTTGTTACAGAAATATTTTTTAGTTCTTACCAGCAGAGCCGCTTAATCAGTAGCAATCTGCCAGTTGATTGAGTAGCACCTACTCAATCTCTGACTGAGACCCAGGTTAAAAATCAAATTAAGGAAACTGACTTATGAAAGTTCAACTGCAATATTCCCAAACTGCTTTTGCTCAGACTGCTAACTTTTGCTGGCTCCCTGGTCTGGCTCCAACCCCCACCGAACCTCAAGCTTCTACCTGGGTGCATTTGCTAGAGCCTCCTAGCACTTATAGCTATGACGAAGCTTTGCTAATTTGTCAGCAGTCTGAAGATGAGTGGCTAGCTTGGGTACCTGAGCACGGTGAAGTAGTACTGCACGTTAACCAGTTTTATCGCACTGCTTAATTCGTTCAGGCTTCCCTAGAAGTGACTCTGGAAGTGACTACAGTGGACTTGAATCGACGCGATCGCCTCAGCCAATGCTAAGCCAATGCTAAGCCAATGCTAATGAGTAGCGGCTAGCTCTACACTCTCCACACCATTATCACTATCACTGGATTTAAGGAGCGCGGCTTGGGTGCGTACCCACTCAAACCAAGCCTCCAAGCCTTCGCCAGTTTTGGTGGAAACCGGAATGATGGTGGCATGAGGATTCATTTGCCGCACATTTGCCACAATTTGCTGAATATCCACTTCTAAGTAGGGCGCTAAGTCCATCTTGGTAATCAGCAGGCAGTCCGCTTCTTGGAACATCACTGGGTATTTCAGTGGCTTATCTTCACCTTCGGTGAGGCTGAGCAGGGCCACCTTGGCATGTTCTCCCACTTCAAACTCAGCGGGGCAGACCAGATTCCCCACGTTCTCCACCAAGACCAAATCGAATTCGGTGGGGTTGTAGTTGTGGGAAAACTGATGCAACCCGCCCGCTACCATCTTGGAGTCGAGGTGGCACGAGCGTCCGGTGTTAATCGCGATTACTGGAACGCCATACTGCCGCAAGCGATCGGCGTCGAGTTCGGTAGTCATATCGCCTTCAATCACCGCAATTTTTAGCTCACTGGTCAAAGCGGCTAGAGTGCGCTCTAGTAGGGCTGTTTTGCCAGCACCCGGACTGCTCATGAGGTTGAAGCAGGTGATGCCCCACTGATCAAAATGAGCCCGATTATGGTCAGCTCCAGCTTGGTTAGCGTGGAGCAGGTTAATGCCAAGGGCAGCGTCGAAGGTTTGGTGCATGATTGAGGTGAGGGGATAGGAGTGAGAAGTGAGGGAAGAAGAAAGAGTTAGGCGATCGCTACGTTAGCCGCATCAGAAACCACATCAGAAGAATATTCAATCCGGTCAATTTTTAGTTCGCGGCCAGAGCGGATGTCTTCCATTGGGGATTGGCATTGGGGGCAGGCGTATTGCAGGCCGATTTCGGGGGCGTATTCAGCTTGACAGTGGTGACAGAAGGCAATCAGAGGCGTTTCTGCGATCGCCAGTTCTGCGCCTTCGAGAAAGGTGTTACGCGTCTGCACTTCAAAGGCGAATTGCAGACTAACAGGTTCTACACAAGTACATTTGCCCACAGTCAGGTGGACTCGGCTGATCTTGGGTTGCTCTGGCTGCGCTTCCCACCAGTCTTTTACCGTGACGATGAGGGCCTTGGTCATATCAGTTTCGTGCATCTTTTACCTCCACTCCGCGACCAATTCTGGGGTTGCCTCTGGGTGAATGAAACTAGCCTTTTCTTTACGAGGCAGTTGACCCGATAAGACCAAATGAGCCATCGTGTCGCAGATCACGCGAGTGGCCATTAGAGAGGTGATGTCGCTGATGTCATAAGGAGGCGAAACTTCCACCACTTCTAGACCGCAAACGGGGGCACGCTGGACAATTTTGCCCAAGAGATAGAGGGCTTCGCGGGGCATGAGGCCACCAGGTTCGGGCCAGCCTGTACCAGGGACAAACCCAGCATCGATGCAGTCAATGTCAAAGCTGATATACACGCAGTCAGTGCCATCCATAGCCCGTTCTAGAGCAAAGTCTACGGCAGCATCTAAGCCCCTTTCCATGATGTCTGTAACAGTCAAAATGTTGGTGTTGCGCTCGCGGCAAACTTTGACACCTTGACGCGGGACTTGCCAGCCACCAATGCCCAACTGCACCAAGTTTTGGGGAGGTGCGTTCTTGATGTTGTTGGCATGGAACCAAGGGCAGGTATGCATGCGCTCGTCTAAGTCAGTCTCTTGGGTATCCACGTGGCGATCGAAGTGAATAATGCCGACTTTCTTGTCCCCTAAGTGGCGGCAAATTCCGCGAACCGTGGGATAACCAATCGAATGATCGCCGCCCATAATAATGGGAAAAGCACCCGAACTAAAGACGTGGGCAATACCCTTGGAGATCTGATCGAACGATTTCTCGTTATTACCCGGAATGGTAAAAATATCCCCGACATCGCAGAGGGTGATCTGCTCTCTTAGGTCAATGCCTAGCTCAAAGTTGTAAGGAGTGTAGAGCGCTGAAATTCGGCGAATTCCTTGGGGGCCAAAGCGAGTTCCGGGGCGATAGGTGGTACCTGAATCATGAGGCACTCCCACGATCGCGACATCATATTCCCCTACTCTTCTCACATCTTCTAAATAAGGCGCTTTGAGAAAAGTATTGATGCCTGCATAGTGCGGCAACTCCCCACGAGAAAAAGTGGGAATGGTGCGATCGCGAATGCTTTCAGCCGCTTCCAAGCCATACTCCAAACCTTTGGAAACTTCTTGTTGCCAGCCCGTCAGAGGCAAATGTGTCTCTAGTTCGAGGGCACGACTGGCTTCGGTTTGGCGCTGTGGTGAATCACCATTAGGGCTGCGAAAGAGAGAATCTTCAGTCATGGTTTATGGCGATGCGAGTGGATTAAAAAACAAAAAAATTGCAACACAAAAGCCCAGGAGAAACCTAGCAGCCCAACTCTGCTACGTACCTCCCGGGCTTTTTTCCCGCCGTGTGACCAGCTAGTGTTTCTACAAAATTGCCGAAATACTTAAAGACTGGTTGCCTCTCTCGGACCAGACGTTGCAGCTGCTAAAGCTGTAACCGGAACCCTAGAAGCAATTGAATTGTTGTCATAGTTCTACCAACAGCTCATAAGCAATTATGTATCGAAAACTACAAACTGCTGCGATCGCCTGCCCTTAGCTTTGCTTTCTGCCAGTCAATGAGTTTAACTGTCCTCATGAGTTCACCTAAATGGGCGATGTCACACCTTATACTTTCCACGTAACCTAAGCTGGGAAGTTTTAACCTGCTTGCAAAAACCACTTTCTCCCACGGTATCCGCTCAACCTCAGGTTCTCTAAATCTCGAAGTAATCTTAGGCACATTCCGGACTGGTGGCTATATCGCTGAGAATCTAAGATTAGGAGATAATGCAAGCAACTGTAATTTTCAGATAGCTGCATTACAGCCTGATCTTTGACTCAACACCTTTGTGCTTCTTAATGACTGTAGTCAATCCCAACCTTTCTAAAACCATTCAATATCCCAGTCGAACAGTCAAGCGGGCCAAACGGGCCATGCGTTGTTCTCCGTTTCGGAGTTCCTTATATGTGGCCATGCGCCAGCAAAGTGTCTCTTTGCAAGCGATCGCGGGGCATTCTGGAGTGCAGCAGCAATATACCCGTCAGCCATTGCCCGAATTGACGGCTGAGAGTGCCTTGCTATGGCTGATCCAGGTAGGCGTGCTGCGGCGAGAAGTCGATGGTCAAGGTCTAACAGATAGCTTTCGGCTCACCCCACTGGGTCGCCAGATTGTGGAGCAGTGGCAGTTGCAAGGAGGGATCTGGCCTGCTGCCACGTTCTGGAATCACCTTTATAACGCCTTGAACCGTTGGGTGAGATTACCGTTCTAGACGGTGCTGATGAATAATTTGGATGGGATAGCCAGCGAGGATCTCGGATGAAAGCCATTATGATTGTGGGCACTACGTCCCACGCTGGAAAATCGCTACTAACTGCGGCTCTGTGCCGAATTCTGAGCCGCCGAGGGTGGCGAGTTGCGCCCTTTAAAGGCCAAAATATGGCTCTCAATTCTTATGTGACGCCGAGTGGGGGAGAGATTGGCTATGCACAAGCGGTGCAAGCTTGGGCCGCAGGGGTCACACCTCGGATTGAAATGAACCCAATCTTGCTGAAACCGCAAGGAGACATGACGTCTCAGGTGATTCTCAAAGGCAGGGCAGTCGGTAAGGTCAATGCTACCGAGTATTACGAGAATTATTTTGATGTAGGTTGGCAGGCGATCGAAGAATCTGTGCGACGCTTGGGCGAAGAATTTGACTTGTTGGTGTGTGAAGGAGCGGGAAGTCCAGCAGAGATCAACCTGAAACACCGTGACCTAACCAACATGCGGGTCGCCAAACATTTGAATGCTGCCACCATTTTAGTCGTCGATATCGAGCGCGGTGGGGCTTTTGCCCATGTGATTGGGACTTTGGAACTGCTAGATCCCGACGAAAGAGCTTTGATTCGTGGCATTGTGATTAACAAGTTCCGGGGACAGCGATCGCTCCTGCAATCCGGAATCGATTGGCTCCAAGAGCGCACAGGCATTCCCGTCATTGGCGTGATTCCCTGGATGGAAGACTCCGGTTTTCCCGCAGAAGACTCCCTAGATTTATTTGAGCGCCGTACTAGCCAGAGTAATCGTGACCTCGCGATCGCCGTGGTTCGCTTACCTCGGATCTCCAACTTCACCGACTTCGACCCGTTGGAATCAGAATCCACCGTTTCGGTGAAATATGTCAGTCCTAAAGATTCTTTAGGCTATCCGGATGCGGTAATTATTCCTGGATCTAAAGCCACGATCGCTGACCTGCTAGCGCTGCAAAAAACTGGCATGGCGGAAGAAATTCAAAACTATGCAGCCGCTGGCGGGACTGTGCTAGGAATTTGTGGTGGCTTCCAAATGTTGGGTAAGATTCTCGCTGACCCAGAAGGCTTAGAAGGACACGAAGGCCGCTACAAAGGACTGGGTTTGCTGCCTCTGAGAACGGTGATTACAGGCCAAAAAGTAGCGCGTCAGCGTTTGGTCAGCTCCAACTATCCGCAAACTGGGTTGCCTGTTTCGGGCTATGAAATCCATCAAGGGCGGACACAGGTGATGGAAGGAGAAAGCGTAGAGCTTTTGTTTGAGGATGCCAATTTAGGTGTGGTAGATAAGAGTTTTTCTGTTTGGGGTACCTATCTGCACGGCCTGTTTGACAACGGCCCTTGGCGACGTGCTTGGCTCAATCGGCTACGGCAGCAACGCGGTCTCAAATCTCTGCCAACCGGAATTTCTAATTACCGCGAACAACGCGAAGCCCTCTTAGATGCTCTGGCGACCCAAGTTGAGTCACATTTAGATTTAGGTCCGATTCTCCCCTAAGAGAAACAAACCAAAAAAATAAGCGCACCCGCTATTCAAGGTGCGCTAAATGTCCCTAACCCTTTGGGTGCAACGTACCCATTTGTCCTTAAGCTATACAGTAAGGGTTGGCCCGTCAGAATGCCGTTAGATTTAGCTTTATTTTAGGGTTTGGTCATGAGTGTTTGCATCCGCTTTCTACCAGACGATGTCACGGTTGAGGCAGAACCAGGAGAATCCTTGCTAGAAGTCGCTGACAGAGCGGGAGTTGATATTCCGACGGGTTGCCTGATGGGGTCTTGCCACGCTTGTGAGGTGGAAATTGAAGGCGGAGAAACCATTCGTAGCTGCATCTCGGCAGTACCACCAGGGCGATCGCAACTGACGATTCAACTGTTCTCCGATCCGAGCTGGTAAATTCTCTAGCCAGAGTAAGTCCTCCCTCGGGTAGATGCCAAGTTAAAAATGACTTGCTTCCTCTGAGAGACGTAGGGATATTTTTTGGTTCGTACCCTGAGCAGTAGCAGCACTAATCAGGAGACAAAATTCATGATTTCCAAAGGTTTCGCCGTTTTGGGAGCAGGTTTACTCACCCTCAGCTTCCTACCTGCGGCCTCTGCCCAAACTCCTCGACAAGTTGCAACAGGTAACTTTACGCTGTCAGGAGAATCACTCCGGGGTGTTGAGAGTCGTAGTATCAGCCAAGATTTTCCAGTAGGACAATCGAACCGACCAGTCGTGTCGTCTACTCGCTCCAGCCCTGCCATTCCTTCTAGCCCACAAGCTGATTTAGCCCTAGAGCCAGTGCCCAGAAGCTGGACTGTGGGCGATCGCGTCGATGTCATTCTCGATCGCTCCTCTGGCACAGCGGTCAAAACTACACCTCTATTAGTTCAGGATGCGCCCGCTACCGAAGCACCCGAATTGCGAGTGCAGTATCAACTGTTGCGGGAAAACCAATAACTCATGTTTGGACGGCAACTTCTGCTGGATCGATATCCCAATTCACCCATTGAATCGCTTCTTGAGCGGAATCAAAGTCAGGTGGGACACGGGCAACGTGCGTGAGGCCAGTGCTGGGGCAGGTCATTTTCAGCAGCAACATTGACTCGTCATCAATCTCAGCATCCACACCGAGCAAGGTGTACTCGCGCCAAGCATCGATCGCGATCGCCTCTAGTTCTTGGCTGACTCGCTATAGCAGTACTGATAAAGGTTAAGACGGGGTGCAGGGGTGGAACCCCTGGCTGGGGGCGAAGCCCCCACACTCCCTTTGTCCTACACTTGATGCGTAGCACTATACTTGTCTCGATATACCGGAATGAGTGCATCTTGTTCAGGCGTGAGTTTATTGATTTTGGTAGTCATGAGTTTAGTGAGGAAAAGCGATCGCTAGTTACCAAATTATTTGAATCGAATATTGGCTGATGATTGGGTCTCCACTCACCAATGTTGCTTCCTCAACAATTGATTGAGCAATTAAGAGCCGATCAAATGGATCTTTGTGATATGTGGGTAGATGATTGATTCCTAAAACATGTGAGAGCCTGATTGGTAATATTTCAATCTGATTCGTCTGACATTGGCTCTCAATTACTTCTACTAGCGGTAGCTTGAATTGTAATTTACCCAATTGAGATTTAATTTGCATTTCCCAGACGCTAGCAACACTAAGTACTAGTGTGTTAGTTGGATTCTCGATCGCTGCCAGGGCTTGCTGAGAGAGGCGGGATGGCTCACTGTCCCACCAAATGAATGTATGGGTATCTAACAACAGCCTCATGAGTTTCCTAACCAAAAAGTTTCGGGTAAAGGCTCGTTAAAGTCACTACTCATTTGCATTGAGCCAGCATGTAGTCCTGCAACTCGTGATGGGGTTGTAGAAGCGATCGCAATCAACTGAGCGATCGGGGTTGTTCCTTCAGTTAAAATCACATCCGTCCCAGCTTGTACAAGAGCTAGTAAGTCTTGTAGGTTAGCTTGCTCTATTTGTAAATCTATTGTTTTAGTAGGCATTGCTATATCTCCATACTTCAAAAGACTAAATCTATTCTTTAAGAGTAAAGCAGTTCTCCGTGATGGGCATACACACTAAAACCATCCGCAAACTGAATTGCTGGTTCTCCTTCTGCATGTAAGCAATTCTCAGAATCAAAAAAAATTTTGGTGGGGCGATCACACACAATACAGACTTTTTGGAAAGGAACAAGCCAACCACACTGTTCGGCCAACAACCGATGTATATTCCATTGATCAGGATCATATAAACAATTAAGAACTAAAATGCAAAATTCATAAACACTATTACAGTAAGCCCACCGCTCTGGATATATGCATTGATTTAAAAGTTTACCTATTACTCGAAAATTAATTTTATCCTTGAATTTCTGAAAGTATAAATCAACTTCCTCATGGAGTTTCATTAGTAAGTGCTCATTAAACTGAAGCTCTAACTGGTCTTCTAATTGAGCGTTTAGTTCTTCCGATAATCTCTCCCACAGTTCATCTGTCAACTGTTCGATAAGCTGCGTCGGCAATATACTCAATTGTCTAAAAATTTTATTAGTGAGGGTGTTGCCTGTTAGATTTTCTAACTCTGCATATCTCAAAAATGCATAAGGACTATCTAGCCAAAGAATTTCAGGTGTTTCCTTTTCAAGGAAAGTATAAAGAAGATTAACTATTTCTCTTACCTTCTGACGGTCAATTCTCTCTGTTGATAAAGCGATCGCTCTCCATTTTTCTCGATATACGGGAATGAGTGCTTCTTGTTCGGGTGTGGGTTTGCCGATTTTGGTAGTCATGACTTTGGTGAAGAGGAGCGATCGCACTAAGCAAAGTTGTAAAATTAGAAAGTAAAAATAGTTGCAAACTCAAACTTTGTCAGAAACCCTAGCGTTAAAACAGCTGCGTAACTAAAAACTATGAATTCTGCATTCAACTGGAAGCCAGAGCAAGGTCTTCTAGAACAGCTAGTCACCTTAGCGCGTAGAAGAGGTCAGTCTCCAGAGGCGATCATTAATGAGGCTGTGACCTTGTACTTAGATATTCAATCTACAAAATCGAGGAGCAATGAACCTGATCCGCTGATTGGTCTGTTCGCAGGTTCACCAGATTTAGCAACGAAGTCAGAAGAAATCTTGCAACAAGGCACTACTGAACAGTCTGGGTGGACGTGGAAAGAACCATTGCAGTAGCAGATACAGGCTTTGTCGTTGCCTTGCTAAATCGTACAGACGTTAGACATGAAGCTGTCAAAGCAGTATATGCAACCCAACGATCAGTGCTGTTACCTCAAACAGTCCTAGCAGAAGTTGCATATCTATTGGGCCGAGATGCGGGAACTACCGTTGTAGTTGGCTTTTTAAATGGCTTGTCTGCAAGTCGCTTTCGCTTGGTAGCTTTAACAGATCAGGATATAGTCCGCGTTGCTGAAATTCTGGCTCAGTATGCTGACAGCCGTATTGATTTTGTAGATGCAAGTGTCATGAGTATTGCTGAGCGCTACAGTAGTACTACTATTCTGACTTTAGACCAACGGGATTTCAGGCTATTCCGACCGAAACACTGTAATAGCTTTGAGATTTTGCCTTAGGTTTAGCGATCGCTCCTGATCAACCCCAAAGTTTTAGAAATCCCCCTAACCTAATACAAAAAGATCAGGGGGAGTAGCGGCTTAATCCTCTACATAGCTCCAATTACCCGGTTCGTATTGGCGCTGAATGCGGACAAGCCAATTACCTTGGGGAATTTGAATGGGTTTGTGTTCTTCGTGGGTGAGGGTGGCGGAGTCAGAGGCAATCGAGAGATATAGTGTACCTTCGCGATCGCACAGTTCGGCTTATCCTTGACTAATTCGGTGGCTGTGTCCGGTGACTTCTTCTGCGAGGGTGAGGTGTGGAAGTTTTTGGCTGTCTTGGGTCGGGAATCCAGTAGCAGACTCAACGGGAGCTAGAATTACATCGCCTTGACGAATCGGTTACATCGTGGACTCCTTGGTTTGAAGATAGAACTTGAATCACTCAGTGACTAGTGTTAGGAAGCGGGAAACTGACTGGTGAGCGATCGCAAACAACGCAGTAGCAGGGTGTAGAACGTCGAGGTGTGGTTACTTGTTCTTGGACTGAGTTTTCGCTTGCTCGATCGCAATTTCGCGCATAGCTTGGAAGGAACTAACATTTGCTGCGCCTTCGATCGCTTTGACTGCCAAATCCTGAACCTGTTTGAGGACAGCACTAAGTTGTTGTGAGAGAGCATGAATCCGGGTTTCTTGATTTTGTAAGTTCTCCTGTAGGGATTGGATGCGTAATTCATAGTTGCGCTTGTTCCCTTCCACGTCTTTGGCATACAAATCTGCTTTGACCTTGGCTTGGTGATGAGCAATGCCCTTGCCTTCTTCCTTAGCGCGTTTGATCGCCGACTCCAACTCTTTCGGGAAGCCTTCCACCTTTGCTTTCAGCTCGGCAAACTGTTTCTCTCGTTCCGCGATCGCCATTTCTCGCTCAGTCCACTGTTGATCGTGCGATCGCTGGAGTTCTTCTAATTCCTGGCACAGGGCTTTTTGGGCTTGCTCGTAGGTGTCGGTGTCAAGCTTGCGTTGCAGCGTCAGGTTGTAGGTGTACTCTTTGGTATCGCGTTGGCGAGTTTTGGTCAGCGTCTCATTGCGCTCTTTCACGGTGCGGCGATGTTCTTCTTGTTCTTTGGCCCAAGCCTTTTTTGCCTGTGAGAATTCTTGCTCTAGAGTTTCGCGACATTGACCCAGTTCTTCGTTGAAGGTTTTAAAGCTAGTGTCATACTGCTCAATCAACGTTTCCAAACTCGCGTCATCAGCTCGTAAACCATGAAGGGTTTCTAGCTGCTGCACTTCGGTTGTGATGGCCTGTCGTACTTCTTGTAGCTTCACCGCTTCTAGCGTCAGCTTTTCCGATAGATCGCTGATAGCCCCACCAAAGCTGAGCTGCAGCTTGCTCAACCCTTCCAACACAGAGGTCATCGTCGGTGACTCTGGTTGCACGACGGTTACTTTCAGGGCAGGTTTCTGGCTTGATTCGGGCGATCGCTCTTTTGTCGCCTGTGCTGCTTGAGTTTCCAACACTTTCTTCTCTTTTAGTAATTCATCAAAAGCTGCAAGAATTTCCGCCTTCGTGTTTTTCTCACTCGGTCTACGAACCATAGTTAACCTCTAGTTGTGAAACAATCGTTGAGCTTTATAGAATCGAGCTAAGAGAGACTAGGATCTGAAGAAAGATCTAAGTGCTTATTCAGAAAAGCTATGTCAGCAAAAGACATCTTTCATTACGCGGTTAAAGTTGCTCTGCAGAAGGCTGATTGGCAGATTACAGATGATCCTTTAACCATTCGTCTCAGCCGAACACTCAACCTGTACATAGATTTGGGGGCTGAGAAAATTATTGCTGCTGATCGGAATGGGCAGAGAATTGCCGTTGAGGTGAAGAGCTTTTTGGGTGCATCTCTAATCTCTGACTTTCATACAGCAGTCGGGCAATTCATCAACTATCGGTATGCCCTAGCTGAGCATGATCCTGAACGTATTTTGTACTTAGCAGTACCAGTAGAAACTTATGATGAGTTTTTTGCACTTCCCTTTGTACAAACCGTAATTCAAGGTAGTGAAATTCATCTGCTGATTTATGATGCTGAACAGGAGGAAATCGTGGCATGGAAAAACTAGAACAATATCGAAATTACATTCAAAAAGCTTTACTGGAACATGCCCAAAAGGGTTCGTCAACAAATAGAGAAGATGGGGTTGAAACCCAAATAATTTTTGATACTGAACACGATCACTACCAATTGATGTATGTAGGCTGGCATAATAAACGTCGCGTTTACGGAGCTGTGCTACATCTAGATATCAAAGATGGCAAGATTTGGGTTCAATGGAATGGTACAGAGGAAGATATTGCATCTTCGCTAGTAGAGTTGGGGGTTCCCAAGCAAGATATTGTTCTAGGTTTTCAAGCTCCCTATAAGAGACAATTCACAGAGTTTGCAATTGGTTAGTTAATGCCAAATTTTATTAACTAACCAAATCTGCTTTTAGCACTTACTCTTGTGTTGATGAGAACTATATTTTTCTAACCAGTTCGTCAAGTCACTCTCACTATTGAAATCCCAAATAGCAGTTTCTAGGCTCCAGAGTACGTTGGTGGAAAGACGAGAAACTTGCTGTTCCATGCCTGGTTTGAGGCTACCAAGTTGATGGTGTAATCGCTGTAGAACTCGATGTCGTTGGTACTCTTCTTCACTGGTGAAATGATGAACCTCTGGTTCAATTACTTTGTAATCTAGAGTTACGATCGCCTCTGTCATTCCACAGATTTCTGCATCTGGATTGTCCCACCAAGGAGGCTCAAACATCACCAGAAAGTAGTAATACTTTTCACCATTTCTGAGCACTTGTGAGGAAAGTTCGAGTTTTTGAAATTTTGGTTTGTGACGAGTCATTTGATGAATGTAAGCAGAGGCAATATCAATCACGGCATCAATGCGAGCATCTAAAGAAGATTGGCCATTCCAGGCATAAGTGCGGTGTTCATCTGTGACATAAAAGGTATGTTCCACGATCGCCTCATTGCGATGTGAGGTATGACCGCAAAGTAATTGCTTCATGCATTACACCAAAAATGTTGAATTTTAGAATTTTGTAGGGGCGAAGCATTCGGTAGAGGCATTAACTCAGAAACCAAATAATCAAAACCGAATGCTTCGCCCCTACGATGTGTAATCTTTAGGCAGTCATCCGATTGGAGGAGCTTTCAAAGGCACGCATGGCGAGGTCTTGAGCTTGGCGCATGGCGGCTTGGAGTTGATTGGAAATCTCGGTGATTTGCTCTGTTTGTTTCTGGATTTTGGCTTCGAGAGATTGGATTTGTAGCTCGTAAAATTGCTTCGTGGCTTCCCATTCCTTCTCCAACAAATCAGCTTTCACTTTCGCGTCTTGGTTAACTTCGCGAATGCCGTCTTCTCTAGATTTCTTAATCGCTTCCTCAAGTTCCGTGGGGAAAGAATCGGCTTTTTGGCGATAGGTTTCTAGCTGCGTTTGGTTCGCTTCCCAGACATGCTCCCGTTCTGACCAATCTTTGTCTTTAGCTTGAGCCGTTTCCTGGATTTCTCGCTCAATCTGGCGTTTCTTGGCTTCGTAGTTGTCGGTGGCAATCGTGCGCGATCGCTCGGTTTCGTACTGGTAATCTTCTTCTTGGCGTTGGCGATCGCGGGTCAGCAATTCGTGGCTTTCGGTTTGAGCCGCCGCAAATTCTTCCTGCTCCTGTTGCCAAGCTTTGTGGGCTTCGACGAGTTCTTTTTCTAGGGTTTCGCGATCGCGGTTGGCTTGCTGCTCTAGGTCTTTGAGTTTTTCTTGATGCTCTTGGGTCAGGATGTGCAGCGCATCGGCAACGATGCGGGTTTGCTGAAGTTCTTGGTAATGTTGGGTTTCAAAGGCGATTGCTCGCTTCAACTCGTCGAGTTTGGTGGTTTCGGTGCTTAAGCGACCCGCCAGGTTGGTGATGATGCTGCCAAACTCAATTTGCAGATCTGCCAAACCGCGCACGATGCTGTCAGCGGTGTATTGGGAAGCGGTTTCTAGAATTTGTTGATTCTGGGCTTTCTCGGCTTCTTCTTCCTTAGTGGCGACCTTGGACTCACTAGTTTGCCGCTCCATCAAAATCTGTTGAAATGCTTCTAAAATCTTGGTTTTGCTGTCTTTGACGGCACCTGAGGTCATGAAACATCTCCTAGAACTAGAACTTGAATCACTAAGTCTGGAAAGAACTTGTTTTGAACCAACTCGAACTCGCGGCGGGCAATCTTTTGGGGAACTTCTGTTAGAGTGAAATCAGGATTGCAAACTGTAGTTTACATTTACTGAACACTATTATGGCATCCGCTTCAGTAAATGTAAAGCCAACAGACTAAATTTGCAAACTGTAGTTGTCAAAATTTAGGCCTGACCGTCAATGCAATGGAAACTGATGATTTTGGTAAAAAGGTGCGCGATCGCCGCCGAGAAGAAAAACTGAGCCAGGAGGAATTAGCGCAGCAAGTCGGGATTTCCCGCAATTACCTGTCGCAAATCGAGCGAGGGCAGGCCACCAACCTGTCCTGGCAAGTGATGGAACGCCTCACCTCAGTACTGGGGTTGAAGCAAGAACAAACGGGAACTTTAGAGGCAATGGCAGATTTACCGTCGAGCTTGGCGGAGTTTGCCAAAACCGCAGATCTCCCCCCGGATGATGTGTTAATGTTGGCGCGGCTCAAGTACCGAGGCCAGCAACCCACCACCCCAGAAAAATGGGAGCTGCTCTATAACGTGATTAAGATGACCGTTGGTAAATAGCACCAAATTTTAGGTCCAACATGCTCAAGCAAGCATTGAAAACCTCTCCCCAAACCCCTCTCCTAAGAGGCGAGGGGCTATGACTCCTCCTTCCCTTGCAGGGAAGGGGGCTGGGGGGTTAGGTCACAGCTTGAGTCACTCCACCATCTCTTAAAACAGTAATCAAGTGAGTGAGGCAGAACGGTTCCATGCAGTACAGGCATCCTGGGCAAGCTTTCCTGTCCCGCTATGGGCTGTTGCAAACTGAGCAGGATGTAGGTCGCTATGTCGAGTTTCTGCGGCAATCAGCAGGGCTGAGCGACGAACCACCGATCGATCTCTTACGCATCTACCAACAATTCGGGATGCCGACGCCTCTGCGGGCACCACTGGCCGATCAGCAGGGCATTTTGGTGGATAGTGATGCAGGCTTAATTCTGATTAAAGAAGATGACCCCTTGGTACGGCAGCGCTTCACCGAAGGCCATGAACTGATGGAGTTGTTGTTTGATGCTCAGGAGCGGTTATTGTTAGGCACCAACACGCAACTACCTTGGCAGGCTGAGCAAAAAGAGCAGTTGTGCGATCGCGGAGCCGCTGAGTTGTTGATGCCCACCTCTTCGTTTCTGCCTCAACTCCGCAGTCTCGGCTTTTCCCTCCGCACCGGACAAATTCTCGCCAATCTCTACCAAACCTCGTTGCTCGCCACTTTGCTCCGCATGGTGCAACACGAGTCGGGAGCCTATGCGGTAGTAATGTGGCACCGGGCATTAAGTCGTCGAGAAGAAAAAGGCTGTCTCCCGACTAAACCCCAACCCAAAAAGAAATTGCGCGTGTGGTGGCGAGCCAAGGCTCAAGGCTGGAGCAGCGGCTTCATTCCCAAAAACAAATCGATTCCCCACGACTCTTTAATTGCGGTGGCCTTTAGCAGTGGTCAGCCACAAACGGGTTTGGAGACGCTAGATTTCGGCTGTGAACTGATTCACTGTTACGTTGAGGCTATGCCTATCCAGGTGGGTGATAAACCCTGTGTCCTATCTCTGTTGCATCTACCTGCCTCTGGTAGGTAAAGGCGCAGCGTAGATAGAACTGTAGCGCGGACATCTTGCCCACGCTATCAAGAGTTCTTGCTATTTATTTGGACGAATTTGGCATTCTCATCATTCCTGGCATGGGCTGCATCATATCTTTTTTGTTGTGATTCATCATGCCTGACATGTTGCCGCCCATCATGTTCTTGCAGCAGCTACACCCACCCTCGTTAGATGGCTGCATCGTTGGCTGTTGCCGAACAGCAGGTTGATTCATCGGTTTTTGAGTGACCGAATCACTCTTTGTGTCTACAGCCGTCGCTTTCGTTTGATTTAAGTTGTGCTCATTCGCTGATGCGGAGCTTACTGCTACAGTGAACAGGCCCAGCGCTGCGATCGCACTACTCAAAATTGCTACTTTGCACTTTGTCGTACTCATAATTGAATGCTCCATTTTTAAGTCGCTCTACTCGGTAGAAATAGCAGAGATGGGAATGAAGCTATCTTAGAGTCTCCAGTCGGCTAGAGAGTCAAGGTATTTTGAGCGATCGCTACCGCTTAACTTTAGAGCAACATGCTTAGGCTTCTACCTGGGTTTTAGCTTGCAGCGCGTATTGCTTGAATCGTTCTAAGTCCGCTTGGATGGTGGATTCCACCACACGCCCCAGGAATAGGTTATCCATCAATTTGCCGATGATGCCAGGGATGGCGTAGGAAATGCTGAGCTTGACGATGCTGCTGTTACCGCGATCGTAGAAGCGGATGGCCCCTCGGTTGGGTAAACCACCCACCGATTCCCACTGGATAATTTGGTGGGGGATGACTTTGAGAGTGCGCGATTGCCAGCTAAATTCCAAACCGCCTGTAGCTAGCTTCCAGCGTGAGAGATCTGGATCGTCCTCCTGCACTTTCACCGAGTCAATCCACTTCATCCAGCGGGGCATCTGTTCCAGGTCAGACCAGAGGCTCCAGGCCAACTCAATCGGGACATCGACTTCAACTTGGACGCTGTGTTCTAGCCAATCGGACATACTCGGATCTCGCTGATGAAGGTGGGTTAGATCCTCCCAACCCCCCTGATAAAGGGGGGCTAGTGAGTTAAACGTTCATTGTTACAGGTTGACGATTCTCAGTGATTTGAGAAAAATTAGCCAAAATTTCTCTAGCAGCTTGTCGCCCAGACAGTGTGGCTCCTTCCATGCTGTCGATGTAGTCTTGCTGGGTGTAGCTGCCTGCCAGGAAGAAGTTGGCGATCGCGGTTTTTTGCGGGGGACGGTAGGGGTCCATGCCCGGAGCTTCCCGGTACAAAGATTGCGCCAATTTGACGACACTATACCAGGTCATGTTCAGTTCTCGGGAGGAGGGGAATAAATCATGCACTTGTTTAAGGACGTGCTGCGCAATCGCCTCGTTACTCTGCTTAATAAACGGATCGCCCGGAGTCAACACCAACTGCAATAGCGACCCTTGACCCGGACGGTAGTAATCGGCAGGGCTAGACAGCGCTAAATCGGAGAAGCAAGAGAAATCTGCATCAGCGGTGTAGAGCAGGTTATCAATTCCAGCCGCATGTTCCAGTTGTTTGCGAGCTTGGGGGTCTTGCAGTTCTGTCACCCAACCATCGAAGCGCAATTGCACCGTTGCCACTGGGACTGCATCGAGTTTGTAGATATTGTCAAACTCGGACCATTGCCGCCATTCTGAGGGTAGGAGGCGTTGAACCCCCGGTATATCACAGGCACAGAGGTAAGCATCAGCAGTGATGGTTTCTTCGGTGTCACCATTGGCAATCACTAACCCAGTAACTTTGGTTTGATTCCCTGCATCTTCAAACAGGACTTTGCGGACACCGCGACGGGTATGAATCTTAGTGCCGCGCGATTCTAAATAATTCACAATCGGCTTGAGCAGATATTCGTGAGGGGAGCCTTTCAGCATGTTCAGCTTCGAGGCTTCGGTTTTGGTGGCAAACATCTGGAAGATCGTCAGCATGCAGCGAGCTGAGATGTTTTCCGTGTCGATGAAGCCCAAAGCATAGGCGATCGGGTTCCACATCCGCTTCAAGCTGCCATTTGAGCCACCATGACTCCGGAACCACTGGGCAAAACTGACGCGATCGAGCGCCCGGATTTGTTTCATGCCACCTTCGTAGTCAATCAAGCCACGAATCATCGGGCTAGTGCCGAGGGCGATCGCGTTTTGCAGCTTATCTCGCAGCGACAATTGCCCCGTGGTGAAAAAGGCTTTCAGGCCGTTAAACGGTGCGCCAATCGGAAAACGAAAATCGAGTTTCTTAACCACACCACCGCGATTGACGAAAGTATGCGTGTGTTGCTTGGGCAGCAGGTTCTCAAACGCCCCAATCTTTTTCATCAGTGCAAACAGATTGGCGTAGTTAAAGAAAAACACATGCAGGCCCATCTCGATGTGGTTGCCGTCAGGGTCTACCCAACTGCCAACTTTGCCACCCACAAACGGACGAGACTCAAAAATCTCTACTTCATGCCCTGCATCGACTAAATCGACGGCTGCGGCCATGCCAGCAAGCCCCGCCCCAACGATCGCAACTCGCATTCTGCCTTTCCTGATCAATTGCTTTACATATTTTAATGGCGTAAGGGACAGAGTGAGCAAACCCTAGACCCAATCGATCTCTAACTTCAGCTCCATCGGGCCGATGCCTAATTCTTCGGCGGAGAGCGATCGCGCTTCCATCAGGGCCAGCATGTCTTTGACGGGTGGTTTGCCACGGGAAGCTCCGGTGACACCTTTAGCAATCACTAAGCCACAGTAGCCCTTCGTTTTTTTACAAACCCGTTCCCACTTTTTGCGGGCAGCTTTGTAGGCAGCATTCTCATCAATAAATTCTTCAAATAAATGCAGATCGCCGTTATTGGTTTGCAAAACCCCTAGATCGTAGGTCATGCCTGAAAACGGATCTTCACCTGGATTAAAACAAATCGCGCTTAAGCCTTCTGCCGCTTGCAATCCTTGAATTAAGGCTTTCGCTTTGGGCTGTGAGGTTTGAATGAAGACGACAGGGAGACCTTCGCCTACTGCTTCAACGCGGGTATCGGCAGGCTGGTAAACTCCTGAGCCTTTCCTGAGGAGTTCGATGGTGTCCCAAGGCAAAATTTCTAGCCAGCGTAGGCAATCTCTAGGCACCAAATCGTCGCGTAGCACCGGAAAGTCTAAATCTTCGTCTGTGTCATCGCTCAGCTCGGCGAGTTCATTGGCGACATCAGGCAAGGTCGAAACTTGGACGGAAAGCTGAGATGTGGAGGACTTTATACCCAATTCAGCTAAGGGAATGCGATAGCGGCTATTAATCGCAGGAAAGTGGTCGAGGGATAGCTTTTTGCCATGCTGCTTAAAAAAGCGGTGGAGGGCTTCTAAAGCAACTAAACAGGCGATCGCTTCTTCCTCATACAAAAACGATCGCATCCGCTCTAGGGGGTGCAGGTTGCCAAAGTTGGGTTGGACTTCGGAGAGGGGCAATTCCGATAAGTCGAGCGTTTCGTCGTCAGTAGCGTCTTCAGTGCGCTCAAAGGTGACAAACATGCAATCTTGCTTCAGGAACGCCGATTCCATGTCCTCGCTAGAGTCTTGGGTGAGAACTTGTTGGCGAAATTGCTTAAGAGAGTCCAACGAGCGATAGAGCAGAATGCCATATTCCATCCCCATCATGCCCATGATGCAGGCATAAAGCGTTTCGACATCCCACTGATTGATCTCGATCGCCAGGATTTGATGCTCCCCCAAAATTTCCCAAGGTTCTCCTTCCCAAAGTGCGTACGTTTTTTCAATTAAGGTTTTGGCGTAGGCTGGTGGTAGTTGGGGTGGATGTACACTGGCCGCTTCTTGAAAGCCCTTAAAAATTTCATCAATCAGCGGCAGGTCTGGCACATAATCAATTACGATATCCAGATCTTGCAAGACCCCCCGTAGAAAAAACTGCAACTCGCGATCGCGTACCACAATCTTTTGTGGACGAGCTGGAGCGGCTGGGCTATGGGGATGCTCCATTGCTTGCAAAAGCGCTCGGACTACCGCTTCCGACCCCGTTTCGGGAGCTACTATGTCCATCGCTCGCACCACTGCCTGTGAGCCATCGACCCACAAAATGCACTCCCCTTCCCCCTTCAGCTCTGCCCCAACACTTGCGGCGGCTTCTCCAGTCAAAGGACGGCGATCGCCCTCCCACACACTAGGAATTTGCGGTAAGTTTTGAAGACGACGACAGGTGGGGCGAGTCAGAGTAGTCATAGACCGAACCAGTGATTATAGAAGGCTAGGACAAGGGGGAAAGCTCAATGGTAGCCATAGTGACATCCTCCCCGCCGCAAGCAGCAGGGCATCCTAACCTCGCAATTAGGCATTCCTGCCCCACGCCACTGATCTAGATCGAACCTCATGATTCTTTCCCCGACAGACCGACTTGGCAGGCAGTTTCCCATTCCCAGAGTTTCTGGGTACTGCTTTGGACTCAAAGCTTGCCTTTAGACTGTGAAGTTTTTACCCATCCACACCCACCCGCTGAAAGCTGAGTGTTTCTGGATGGAACCCCCTAACTTCAGTTTAAGGTTCTGATGCGGTTTCTAGAGCTTTGGAGGTCCCGGCAAAGCCTGACTTTTACTCTCAATCTACGGGACGCAACACCAATCAAATCCTATCATTCGTGCTCTAAGGGACGGGAATTAAACCCGGAGATTAAACCTTAACCATCTGCTCACTGGGTTGAGCAGCGATCGCGATTGTGTCAAGCCTGGGTTTCTGTTAGCTGACCAATCCGCTATCGGAGTTAAGATCTAAAAGTAGACCCATCACGGTTATTTCGAGGGGTTTAGCCTGTAACAACCAATTTAGCTGAAATACCCTCAAGAAAATAGACTGAAAAGCTGAAGCAGTCTACGTTTAAGAAGCATAAGGAGTCGCACCGATCAATGACACAAGCAACTCAGTCTCAACAAGGAATTTTGCTAACTGAAAATGGCCTCCGTCAAGTGCTTTCCCTGCGAGAAAAGCAAGGTAAAGACCTTTGCCTCCGGGTAGGAGTCCGTAACGGAGGTTGTTCGGGCATGTCCTACCTAATGGATTTTGCAGATCCCAAAGATATTCGCGAAGACGATGATGTGTTTGACTATGACGGTTTTAAGGTCATCTGCGATCGCAAGAGCTTGCTTTATCTCTATGGCTTAGTGCTGGATTACAATGATGCCTTAATTGGTGGTGGCTTCCAATTCACCAATCCCAACGCTTCTCAAACTTGTGGTTGCGGGAAGTCATTCTCGGCTTGATTTGCCACTTGCGAGTTTAGATTTGTATCTAGAAATCGGTCCTAAATTACGAACCATGCTCCCCCAGCATGGTTTAATTTATTGCGGCTATGGGTTGCAATACTGATAGCAACTCCTTAGAAACTACGCAGCCACTGTGCTGTTGCCATCTCAACCATTCAAGCTTTGAATTGTTATGACTCAGACTATTGAAGATCTCTTTGATGCCAGCATTGAACGCTACAAGGCAGGAGAAGGCCCAGACACCTTAATTCCTGTGTTCAAAGACATTTGCGATCGCTCTCGCAAAAGTAGCCCCGCTTGGACTTGCTTAGCTTGGTTGTATCTATTAGATGACAAACCGACACAGGCTTACAACGCGGCCCAAAAAGCAGTCAAGCTTAATCCGCAAGATCCACAAGCCCAAGTGAATCTAGCGATCGCCATGCTGGAAATTTCTAAGAAAGGGGTCCGTGATCATGTGGAAATAGCTCAACAGATCATGATGGTGGCTCAAGAATTAGAGGATGAAGTTAAACAAAATCTTGAAGAAGGGTTAAGCAGAAAACCAGACTGGAAGAGCTTAAAGCGAGTTCAGCAGTGGTTATTTGAGTCTTAGCCAGCCGCTGGAGTCGTAAGTTGAGCCCTTAAAGACATAAAACTCTCTGTCTGTTGATATCGCTCAACAATTGCTCAAACAACTTAACGATAAATCCGAAACTCTAATGATAAGATTTTATGAACTAAGCGATAAGCTGAGCTTTTAGATTTATCGCTTAGTTCATTTTTAACATTCACGGAGTTAGGCCGCCATGATTATTGAGAATGTCGCTGTTAAGCCAGAAACTCGCAATCACAAAGGATTTTTTGTTCAAGAAACTTCTTACAAGCTGGTTGGGATTGATCAATCAGGTTGGGCTTTGATTTGTATTGATGATGCAGTTTGCCACTATGTAGATCCAGATGATCTGAGCATGCCTGGAGAAGCGATGAATGATCTGGACTAAGCAGACCTTTAGATAGTTAATTCCAAAATTATCAATTCTGCTTCTACAATTGTGGCTGTACTCATTGCAAGTACGGCCATCTTTTTTTGTTAATCTATTTTTTGCGGCTCTGAGCCTAAACAATTAATGAAAGACAATCTTTTAAAGTGGATCAATCTGGCGCTTGTTGCCGATTTATTTTTAGTTCTATTTAGCTTTTTCTGGCTGGCGATCGCGGTGATAGGCCGTTCTGCGGGCGTTCCTCTAGGCCTAGATTTGTGGTACAAGCTCTGGGACCCTGTGTTTACCCCAGCGCTAGGAATTCTGATGGCGGGAGCTTTAGCCAGTGGAGCCGTTAGTTGGATTTCGCAAAAACTGAACCCCAAAACTTGAGGTTGCCAAAACTGTAACTTACCAGATGCTCAATGACGACAGTGACACAGTAGACATATCCGCTCGATTCCAGTATTGAGGATATATGAACTGTGCCCCTCTAAGTCGTTTTGTTAGAGCCAGAAATCAGTATTTAAGAGCTGCATTCCTGTTACTGGGTCTCATTGGCCTAAGCGCTTGTCAAGCCCCGTCAAACACCAACCCACTCACCAGAACCTTAATGGTTTCGGGTAAAGGTGAGGTCAATATTCCAACAACTCTAACCCAAGTACAACTGGGGGTAGAAGTCCAGAATCAGACGGCTGAGGCTGTGCAACAACAAGTGGCGCAGCGATCGCAAGCTGTGGTCAAGCTCCTCCAGTCTCGCCAAGTCGAAAAGCTGGAAACTACTGGGATTCGGCTCAATCCTCAATACAGCTACAAAGATGGAGAACAGAGCATCAAAGGCTATTCAGGGGCAAATATAGTCAGCTTCCAGATGCCAACAGACAAAGTTGGCACCTTACTAGATGATGCTGTCAAAGCAGGCGCAACCCGGATTGATAGCGTTTCCTTTGCTGCCTCCGACGAAGCGATCGCCACAGCGCAACAAGATGCAATTCGGGAAGCAACCGACAAAGCTAAAACTCAAGTGAGTTCGGCTCTAGGAGCGTTAGGGCTGCAACAGCGAGAAATTGTCAACGTTCAAGTAATGGGTGCTAACCAAATGCCCCCGCCAATGCCAATGGCGATCGCGGGAGAATTAACTCAAAATGCTAAAGTGCCTACGCCCATAATCGGCGGAGAACAAGAAGTCGCGGCAATTGTGACACTACAAGTCCGTTACTAGCAGCTTGCCTTTGGTTGAGGCTTATATTCTTGAAGCCTAGTAAAAACGGAAAGCGATCGCGACCCGATTAAGAGTGGCGATCGCTTGATGAACAACTTAGGATTAAGCTAAAGCGCTAGACAGGGTAAGAGCTTCCTTTAGGAGCTCCGCCTTATCGGTTTTCTCCCAAGGCAACTCTAGGTCAGTGCGGCCCAGGTGACCATAAGCAGCTACATCCTGATAGAAACGGCCACCCCGTTCGCTTGGGAGTTTTTGTAAGTTAAAGGCTTTGATGATACCCGCTGGGCGCAACTCAAAATGCTGTTGCACTAGCTCTAGGAGTTTCTCATCATCGACCTTACCCGTACCAAAAGTCTCCAGCATGATGCTGACCGGGCGAGCCACACCAATGGCATAGCTCAACTGCACTTCACACTTCTCCGCTAGTCCAGCCGCCACGATGTTTTTAGCGACATAACGGCAAGCATAAGCAGCACTGCGATCTACTTTGGTGGGGTCTTTTCCAGAGAAAGCACCGCCACCGTGACGAGAGTAACCTCCATAGGTATCCACAATAATTTTGCGTCCCGTCAGACCAGAGTCACCCTGAGGGCCACCAATCACAAACTTGCCTGTAGGATTCACGAGGAAACGGGTGTTTTCATCGGGCTCTACAGAAATATCTGCAAAGATAGGCTGTACGACCAAAGACCACAAATCTTCCTTGATCTTGGCTTGTACCGCAACTTCATCGGTGAGATCGCCAATAGTTGCCGTATGCTGCGTGGAAACCAAAATAGTATCGATGCCAACCGGACGGCCATCTTCGTAAGCGACCGTGACCTGAGTTTTACCGTCTGGGCGTAAGTAAGACAGTTGCCCAGTTTTCCTAACGGTTGCTAAACGGCGGGCAATTCGGTGGGCCAGACTGATCGGCAAGGGCATCAGTTCGGGAGTTTCGTTGCAAGCAAAACCAAACATAATACCTTGGTCGCCTGCTCCGGTGACATCCAGGTCTTCTGTGCTGGACTCTTCACGGCGCTCCTGTGCCGCATTCACACCCTGAGCGATGTCGGGGGATTGCCTATCTAAAGCTACTAAGACGGAGCAGCTATTAGAACAGAAGCCGTTCTCGGCACCTGTGTATCCAATCTCGGCAATTTTCTGGCGAGCTAGTTCAATGTAGTTGACATTAGCTCTGGAAGTGATTTCGCCAGTAATCAAAACCAAACCTGTGTTGACAACCACCTCAGCAGCAACTCGGCTAGTGGGGTCCTGAGCCAAGAGAGCATCTAAAATGGTGTCCGAGATTTGGTCACAAATTTTATCGGGATGGCCTTCTGTAACTGATTCAGATGTAAAAAGGTAGCGACGAGACAAGGAAATATCCTCTCTTTAGCTAAACGGACAAGCGCTCAGGGGTTAAGTTCCGGAATTATACCACTTGTGGTTATGCTCCTAGAGGCCTGGATGTAGGCTCCCACGAGCAAAGCGGTTCTCTGACTGAGATCAATGGTTTGCAAGCAATTTTCAGTTTACGCTCAACACTTCAATTTCGTCCCATCGTGCGATCGCGACATCTGCATCTGGTAAATCAAAGGATTCAGCCCATCCCCAGGTTACCCCAATTCCACCCGCTGCTCCTGCTGCCCGGGCCATGACTAAATCCGCACTAGAATCACCCACTACGAGTGTTGTGGCAGGGGCTACTTCCAGCGCGACACAAACTTGTTGCAGCAATTTAGGGTCAGGTTTTGTGAGTCCTGCTTCGGTGCCCATCAGTAAGTCAAAATAAGCTTCCAACTCATATTTTTGAGCAAAGTCTTGGACATTAGTGATGCTATCGGAGGAGAGAATGGCCGTCTTCACACCGACAGCTTTGAGCGATCGCAACAGAGGTAATGCACCTGGATAAACTGCTGTGTAGTCAGCCTTGCGCTGAAAATATTCATCCGCTGATTTGAAGGCTGCTTGAACGATCGCCAATGACTGCACCCAATCTCGACCCGTAGCCGCAACATAAGCGGCAGCAGCAATTTCGTTCTCGCGGCGACTGCCCACTGCTAAAGCTCCAGCGGGGTTGAGGCGATCGCCTACTAAACCAAACATTCGCAACAGCGATGCTTCTATGCCTGGAACTTCGAGATTGAGGAGGTGCGATCGCGTCTGACCTAACTTGCTTAAAAAAGATTCCGAATTTGCTAGGGTGCCGTCTTTGTCAAAAACCACCGCTTCAATATTAGTAAAAGTTAAGTGCTGGCAGCGCGCGATCGCCAAATCTATCACTCCTGCAAACTCGTTAAACCAATAAAACTAAGACAATAAAAATGAAGAGGAGTCAGCCCCTCTTCATTCAAAAACATTTAGATAATTGAGCGCTAGCTTACAGAGAAAAAACGAGCTGTAGCAGCACTAGCCCAGTAGCCTAAAACCCAGTAGTTGAAAGTCTAGATTTCTACAGCCGAAGGTTGCTCTTCTAGCACTTCTTCAGGAACTGCTGCTTCTACCACGTCCTCAGCAACTTCCTCAACTGCCGCAGGAGGCTCTTCAGCGGTCACGCCCTCTTGCTGAGCCCGGAGTTGCTCACGGTACTTAGCCGCCATTTCCTCTGCCTTTTCATAGACAACTTGAGGATTCTTCACCATGTCGCCGGGTTCTGGTTCCAATTGCTTGGTAGAGAGAGAAATCCGACCGCGCTCAGCATCCAAGTCAATGATCATAACCTTCACTTCATCATTGACGTTGAAAACACTGTGAGGTGTGTCAATGTGATCATGAGAAATTTCAGAGATGTGCAACAGACCGCTCACACCACCGATATCGATAAATGCACCATAAGGCTTAATACCGCGCACAGTACCAATGACCACCTCACCCACTTCCAGGCGATTCATCTTACGCTCAACCAAAGCGCGACGATGACTGAGGACTAAGCGGTTACGATCTTCGTCTACTTCTAAGAATTTTAAAGGTAGCTCTTCGCCAACCAGTTCTTCTTTAGGCTTACGAGTACTGATGTGAGAACCAGGAATAAAGCCGCGCAATCCCTCAATTCTGACCAGCGCCCCCCCTCGGTTAGTCGCAAATACACTAGAACGAACCGTCGCATCTTCTGCTTGCAACTGACGGACCCGCTCCCAAGCTCGCATATATTCAATTCGACGAATAGACAGAGTTAACTGTCCATCTTCGTTTTCATCCGTCAAAATGAAAAATTCACGAGTTTCGTTTGACTGGAGTACCTCTTCGGGAGCATCAATGCGATTAATCGACATCTCCTGAATCGGAATATAAGCAGCCGTCTTAGCACCGATGTCAATCAGAGCGCCCCTCGGCTCCAAGCTGAATACTGTGCCGGCGACCACATCGCCGGGGCTGAAATGATAATCGTATTTGTCGAGTAGGGCTGCAAAATCGTCGTGAGTAAAGCCAATGTCCTTAGCCGTTGTTTCCTGATTGACCATGCTAATTGTTTCCCAGTGTCTAATCTATTTGGTAGTTTCGTCTCCTATCGATGTACACGCACGTTTACTAATGTGCAGCCTACACCTGTATCCCCCCCAAGCACTATTGTAGGAGATTTGCTCTAGATGGTTTGTGGGTTCAGAAGAACTATCATAACGCAATAGCTTCCCCCGCTATTATCTTTAGAGGGGTTTTTGTAACTTTCTATGACAGTTTTGTAATTCTTAGGAATGGGTCACAAAGGAAGCAGGTGTTTCTTGCTCAGGTTCTGCATCAGCGCTAGCTCCGGCATCTATTCTGTCCTCGGCAGCTTTACTAATACTCTCTCCTTGGTCAAGACATCCTTGCAGATGATTAAGGGTATCAATGAAGTCTCGAATGCCACGAAACTGACGGTAGACCGAGGCAAATCGAATATAAGCAACTTCACTCAGAAACTGTAGGCGCTGCAATACTAATTCACCAATCTCGGTGCTTGGTACCTCGCGTACCGCTCTTTGCTGTAGTTCAGCTTCAATTTCATCGACTAAGGCTTCTAATCGGTCTGAGCTGATGCCTGTTTTTTCGCAAGCCCGCACAACTCCTCGAAGCAGCTTGGAACGGTCAAATGATTCGCGATCGCCATCTCGCTTAATGATTGCGATCGGCACATACTCAATTCGCTCGTAAGTGGTAAAGCGGCGGTTACACTTCAAGCATTCCCGTCGCCGTCGCACACTTTGGCTCGCCTCCGCAGAGCGAGACTCAAGAACGCGATTATCGGGGTGCTGGCAGAAGGGACACCGCATATTCACCAAATCCTTTGCGTCGGAAAAAACAAAGGTGAAAACCTGAGCCACTTAAGATGCAAACTGTTCAGATTGAGAGTGATATAACTCCCTACGAACAGCGCTAAGGCTCAGGTCATCAAAAACTTTGAATTGTTGCTTTTGGGAGAATTTTACCCTAGTAATGTCAGATTACCGAGTCCCGCCAGCCTCTCACAAATTGTTCTTTGTGAAGAATATTGCCTGTAAATAGTGACTATTTACCAATCCGAGGAGGTTCGCGGAAGGCAATTGCAAAGAACAGCACTCCGATCGCCAAAGTCAAAATCAAAATGTAAGCAATGGCTTCCATGTCAGAAATTCCTGAGCATCTAGCTAATTGTTAGTTTATCAAGAGAACGGGAAGAACGGCCTAACGAACTAACCTCTATAGGTGAGATGCCGCCAAACCATTCTTCCGCTCTCATACAGAGGCTTAAACAGCTTCCTTCCGGCGGCTGCTCTTGTCACCCACTTTCTGGAACAGACCCCACTCAACTTGCTCCTCTAGGTCGGCCTCAACCCCAGCAAACACGTCGCGGAACAGAGTCCGAGAACCGTGCCAGATGTGGCCGAAGAAGAACAAGAGTGCAAATACAGCATGTCCGAAGGTAAACCAACCACGAGTGCTAGTCCGGAATACCCCGTCAGAGTTCAAAGTTTCGCGATCGAACTGGAAGGGTTCGCCCAACTGAGCTGCACGAGCATAGCGCTTCACAGTTGCAGGATCATCGAAGGTTTTGCCATCGAGTTCGCCACCGTACAGGCTAACAGTCACTCCAGTCTGCTCAAAGCTGTATTTAGATTCAGCCCGACGGAAGGGAATGTCTGCCCGAACTATTCCTTCGCTATCAATCAAGACAACGGGGAAGTTCTCAAAGAAGTTGGGGATACGACGAACAAACAGCTCGCGACCTTCAGAATCTTTGAAGACAGGGTGGCCTAGCCAAGTTTGAGCAATCCCGTCACCTTTGTTCATGGGACCAGTACGGAACAAACCACCCTTCGCAGGGTTGTTGCCGACATAGTCGTAGAACGCTAGCTTCTCAGGAATCTCCGACCAAGCTGCTTCGAGACTGCCGCCTCCAGCAACACTGGCTTCAACACGACGGTTGATTTCTTGATAAAAGTAACCTTGGTCCCACTGATAGCGAGTGGGGCCAAACAATTCGATGGGGGTAGCAGCGTTGCCGTACCACATCGTGCCTGCAACCACAAAAGCAGCAAAGAAGACAGCCGCAATACTGCTAGAGAGAACAGTCTCAATGTTACCCATCCGCAACGCTCTGTAGAGACGCTCAGGAGGACGGACACTGAGGTGGAATAAACCAGCAATAATGCCAACCGTTCCAGCTGCAATGTGGTGAGCCACAATCCCACCAGGGTTGAAGGGGTTAAATCCAGCAGGTCCCCATTCTGGAGCCACAGCCTGAACACTGCCTGTTATACCATAGGGGTCGGAAACCCACATTCCGGGTCCAAACAAGCCTGACAGGTGGAATGCACCAAAGCCAAAGCAGAGTAGACCAGACAAGAACAAGTGAATGCCAAACATTTTTGGCAAGTCGAGAGCAGGCTCGCCAGTCCGAGGATCTCTAAACAGTTCTAGATCCCAATAAACCCAGTGCCAGCAGGCAGCGAGGAATAGTAGACCGGAAAGGATAATGTGAGCAGCTGCAACACCTTCAAATGACCAGATACCAGGATTGGCAGCTGCTTCACCTGCAATGCTCCAGCCACCCCAAGATTGGGTGACGCCCAAACGAGTCATGAAGGGTAGAACGAACATGCCCTGACGCCACATGGGATTCAGGACGGGGTCGCTAGGATCAAAAATAGCCAGTTCATACAACGCCATTGAACCGGCCCAGCCTGCCACAAGGGCAGTGTGCATTAGGTGTACAGAAATCAGCCGCCCTGGATCATTCAGAACGACTGTGTGTACTCGGTACCAGGGTAGTCCCATTGACTACGCTCCTCCTCTAAATATTCCTACTTCAACGCTTCTTTCAGCATTTTGTTAAGGTGCCGGATACTGATAAACCTACCAGATCTGGAACCGCTGTAACTCTTTTGCCGTTTAGCACCGTCTACCAAAATTGCCTCTAAACAAGACAGCTTAAGCAGTTTGACAATGCGCTTATAAAGATGAAATGTATAAAGAAGTGTAACCAGTGTTAGAGCCTAATGCAAGTAAAGTTGATGGTTCTGCAATAGTCCTTTGTGACTTGTAATTACTCTTCAATATCCTGGCATCTTCACGGTTTTTGACTGAAAGCTAGCAGAATACAACGTTCTGGGTCAGATCAGCATCAATTCATTTGTTAGCTTAGAAACGGGGAGCTTTGATTCTGAGAAAGAATTTGCGTTTCTTGAACCTTACTGGTTAAGCTGTTACATTTTTGCGGCAACGTCTATGCCACTGAGATAGAGCAGCTTTTGTGATGACGGGTGAATGTAACGAAGCGACAACGAGGGAAACGGGCATGGGAAATATTAAGTTCGTCAAAGAAAATAAAGAGGTGATCGCAGCAGATGGGGCCAACTTGAGGTTTAAGGCGATCGAGAATGGGATTGATGTTTATACCCTCATTGGCAAAATGACGAACTGTGGCGGGTATGGCCAATGTGGTACCTGCATTGTTGAGGTTGTGGAAGGTCTTGATAATCTTTCTCCTCGGACTGAGGTTGAGGATCGTAAACTCAAGAAAAAGCCTGACAACTATCGGTTAGCTTGCCAAGCCTTGGTGAATGGGCCTGTGAGCGTAAACACTAAACCTAAGAGCCGTTGATTGGAGATCAAGAGAGTAGGTGTTAGCAGACAGCCCATCTGTGATACAAGATAGACAGGGCACTTAAGGCTTTTTCAAAGCCCAGTTCTGACGACAGCATTGCCAGTAAGCGGTAACTTGTTTGCTTGAGTGAGCTGGGCCTGCTAGTAACTTTGAAATGAAATTGAGGCTGGGTAATGGAAGTTAATGAGCTAGGATTTGTCGCAAGTATTTTGTTTGTGTTGGTTCCAACTGTATTTTTGCTGATTCTTTATATCCAAACTGCTAGCCGCCAATCAGCAGACCAAGACAAATAGTTTTGCTTAGGAGATCGAGCAACCCTGGGTTGGTGATTTTACTCTCCTGCCAACGGCTTCAAAACTTGTGTTAATTTGCGTTTTGATCAATCATTTTTGATCAAGCAACTGAACAACTGAATTGGATTGATACTGCTAAGCGCCTACTTCTCAAAAGTGCGGCGCTTTTGCTATGGCTGAGATAAAAATCTACGTTTGAGCAATGTTCTTTGGTGGGGCAATGTGTTGCGTTCCCAAAAAACACGATCGCAGTAGCCTTGAATGTGGCGATCGCTCTCTGCTAGGGCTAGACGTTTTAGCGCTAGGCAAGCATAGTACTCGTCTAGTTCAATCCCGACAAACTGCCGATCTAACTTTTTAGCAACCACAGAAGTAGTCCCTGAACCGAGAAATGGATCGAGGACGACAGCACCCATGGGTGAGCTAGCCAGAATAATTTTGGCGATTAGCTTCTCTGGTTTTTGGGTAGGGTGATCGGTGTTTTCGGGCATAGACCAGAAGGGCACAGTCATATCCGTCCAGAGGTTAGAAGCGGCTGTGAGGCGAAAGTTACCTTCTGCGGTATTTTGCCAATCTTTGGGTTGCCCTGCCCCATCGGTGTAAGGAGCCCGAACTTGGCGTTTTAATTGCACTGCCTCAGCATCGAAGTAGTAGTCTTTTGAGACAGTACAAAACCAAATATCTTCGGCACAGTTTTTCCAATTGGCTTTAGCTCCCCGACCTTTTTCACGTTCCCACGTGATGCGATTACGCACCGTAAAATAACGCGAGGCGATCGCGTAGAGGGCGAGGGAAGATTGCCAGTCACCACAGAGATAAACCGAGGCCGTGGGCTTTAGTACCCGTACTAGGCGAGACAGCCAACTATCCACCCAATCGCTGTAGTCTTCGAGCGATCGCTGCTTTACCCATTGTTGATTGAACTGTTTGGTGAGGTTATAAGGAGGGTCTATAACCAGCAAATCGACAAACTGCTCTGGGAGCCAATCCAAAACTTGGAACAAATCTTGGCAAATCGTTTGGTTGAGGATCGCCTCAGCAGTAACTGGGCCAGATAGCTGTAACAGTTGGGATGGGTAATGCGATCGCTCTGCCTCTGTCAACGTCAGGGTACGATTTCGAGCTGCTCTGATTCTTTCTGCCACGTTTCACCCTTCAAACCAGGCTTTGCTCTAAGATAGCGCCGCAGGAACAGCTCTGAGGTTAGTTTAGAAAGAAACAACCTGGGGCAGATCTTAGCAATGTTTGCTTCTGGCCCAGGTTGTTTGACTCAACTCAATTTAACTTCAGACTTAACCTACTGTCCGCTCTAGCAGTACAGGGCAGTTGGCATAAACTCGGACGTAATCTGATAGGGAGCCGCCGAGGAGACGATCGAGATCGGGCAAGGTTTTGCCGATCATGGGACGGCGATCGGGAGAGCCGAGCATTAGCAGGTCAACGCTCATCTCTTCTGCCAAGCGACAGATTTCTTCTCCAGGCTTACCACTTGTGGAAATGCAACGGTAGGCAATGCCCCACTTTTTCGCTGCTGCCACCGCAGGAGCCAAGACAGGATCTTGCTCTGGATTTTGCATGGCTACGCCTGATCGTTCCTTCTTGGGATTGACGTGAGTCAGGAGTAGCTGTCCACCCTTCACATCTCGTAGCAAGAACATGGCTAAGTCGAGTGACTTTTTAGCTGAATCAGAGTTATCCATCGCGACCATAACTCGATGGATTTGCTTCACATAAACGTCGTCCTTCACAAACAACATGGGACGAGAAGAAGCTTGGAACACATACTGGCTGACAGAGTCTTCTAAAATTGCCTCTAGACGCTTGAGGCCACGGGAACCCATAATGACGAGATCGGCATCAATCTCATCAGCGACGCGGCAGACTTCATCCTTAGGATTGCCTTCCCGTAGAATCGTCGTAACATGGCCCGAATCAAGGTGCAGGGATTGCACAGCCGACTCTAAAAGCTGCTGGCCTTGCTCTCGCTTTGCAGCCATTGATTCAGCCGTAATTTGGGGCTGCACTACGTGGAGAACTGTAACGGATGCCCGTTGCATGGACGGAATGGCCATTAAAGCCTTGAGCATCTCTTCAGAGTGTCCATTTCCGGAGTCAGCTAGCAGAATTCTCTCAATCATTGTTTCGCCTCGTGCCCAAAAAATTGTCTAGTTTCTTAAGTTAATGCCCGAACAGTTCAGTGATTAGTAACACCTTTTAATCATTCATTACATTGAATGATCGATTGGCTGAAAAACTTTAGCCTTCTTCTTACAAGATCATCATATCTACTGATAGTGAATGGTCTCATTCTCTTAAAGATTTGTGATTCCAACTTCTTGTTAAGAAGTGTCACGATTATTAGGCCAGAATTATCTGTGTAAAGGATTTGTAGTAATCGAAGTCAGTTTTTGCCCTGAGAGGGAAGTAAAAATCGACGGTTTGAATTGGTTAAGCAAAATTGGGTTCAGGCAAACTTAAATAATCTGAACAATTAGTGTAAAAATTAGTTTAGAAATTAATGTAAAACTTAGATTTTTTAGGCGATCGCAACGTGTCGGAAAGTAAACAAATACAACCTCAAGTCCCTGCTTCGGGAGCCATTCAAAGCCCACCGTTGTTTGCAGCGGGAAGTTGGTTTGAGTACCCGGTGCGGGTTCATCCTAACCATACTGACTATGCAGGAGCCGTTTGGCACGGTGCCTATGTAGCTTGGATGGAAGAAGCTCGAATTGAATGTCTACGCGCGATCGGCATTGACTATGCTGACCTAGTCGCGTTGGGTTGTGATTTACCTGTAGTGGATCTGTCGGTGCGTTACCACCGAGGTCTGCGCTTAGGGATGTCGGCGATCGTAAAAGCTCGGATGGCCGATGTCGATGGAGTGCGAATTAACTGGGATTACCAGATTCAATCTCCGGATGGCGCAGAACTGTACCTGACAGCGCGGGTGATCTTAGTAGCGGTTGACCGGGAAAAAGGCAAGATTATGCGAAGACTCCCGCCTGCTGTGAAGGATGCCTTAGCCCGCTTAGTGAGTGCCAGTTAACAATTCAGTGATAGGCTCTTACCTCAGTGCCCAGCAAAGGCTCGATCGCCTTGCCAGCAAGGGCTGCTTAAAGAGATACAACGGGGTTGAGGCAAAACTCAACCATCGAAAATCATCGATTTGAACCCTTGTCCTAGCGTCATTACTGCCTACGGATGAGCTTCCAATCATTTGACTACTTGTTCAACCAGTCCAATCTCATTCATCGTTCCAGCGACGATGCTAGATGATCTATGGTTTGAACTTGAATCTCGTTAGCAGTTGAACCCATAACGGGGTAGAGGGAGAAAATACTTCATTCCAGCCTTCTGTCTGCAAATTTAGGTATTAATGCCATTGGCATTTATCCTCTAGTTCGATATTGCGAAATATTAAAGCTTCTCCTTTATAGAAACTTTAAAAAAGAGGCCTTGTTTAATGATTTGGTGAAGATACTTGCAGGGGAATGGTAGTATTTTCACTGGCTTACTAATCTGTGATGGAGATAATGGGAATCATCCTCAAACTGCTAAAAGCTCCCTACCTAAGGCTTTTACGGGGTGTAGGTTGCTTCCCTTGTCGCTCGCGTAATCAAAACGAGCATCTACCCATTGCAGGAGAAATAAAATGGCTCAGAAGTGGTTGAAAGAAGTACTTTTGTCAGTAGCTCTACTGCCCTTATTGGCTCAACCCGCTTTAGCGCATGCGATTTGGTTTCAGCAACAGGACGGCAATTTCGACCTTCTATTTGGTCATCCTGAGTTGGGCACACCACAACCTTATGATCCCGCTAGAGTCAAGCAAGTGAATGTCTACGATGCCTCTGGAGCTGCTCTTCCCTTCTCTCAGGTTCCGCATACAGATGGCGTTTCTATCACTGCTAAAGGAGACGTTGCGGCGATTACCGCCTTTTATGAAAGCAGCTACTTTGACCGCAACATCAACACAACTGTCAATACCTTGAAGTACACGAAAGCTCTTTATGATTGGTCAGACTTTGTTGCGAACCCTTTAGGCTTACCCTTTGAAATTTTGCCCCTCCGGAATCCGATTGGGCTCACGGGGGCATCTCTGCCCGTACAAGTGCTCTACCAGGGAGCGCCCACTAATAATGTATTGTTGGAATACTTAGGAGAGGAGGTTGCGTTAGATAGCAATGGTATCGCTGCAATTCCTGTAGGAGCGGATGGATTGCAACCCATTGAAGCTAGCTATCAAATCAGGTCTAGCAATGGTCAGGCTGTTGAGTATGGTGCTAGCTTAACCGCAGAACGCCTTGCACCTCGTGCCTCTGTTCCTGAACCATCTGCTCTAATTGGTTTAGGAGTTGTAGGGTTGGCGGCCTTTACCAGAAAACGGACTATGACAGCCAAAGAATAATTACTCTGCTATAGCAAACCTAAATAGATTGCTCAGCTTGGTAGTTTAACTTTGTTGAGTTAGCAGGAGATCTGATTGCGGCACTCCAGTTATGCAGCTACCCGCTAGTACGATCGCTCTTAGAAGTTTCGGAACGTACTGACGCGCTAGTCTCTGTATGACTGAAGTGCCAAAAGCATAACTGGAATAAGCCGAGGTTAGCGCAGGGAAATTAGGCGATCGCCCTGGTTTAGTTCCTCAGTGGCTTGCAGAACCGCTTGTCTCGCCCATTGGTCAGCGGCCACAATATCTTCTAAGGAAGGAGTGGTAGAGTTTTGGGTTTGGTAGCGATCGCAAGCAGTTTCAATCACGCGAGGGATATCTAAAAAGCGAATCTTTTCGTCGAGGAACAGGGCCACTGCTTGTTCGTTCGCGGCATTGAGGACAGCGGGCATAGAACCCCCGGCTCGACCTGCGGCATAAGCCAACTGCATACAAGGATATTTCTGGTGGTCGGGAGCGCGGAAGGTGAGATCTCCTGCTTTCACCAAGTCGAGGCGTTCCCAGTTGGTGTAGATGCGATCGGGCCAAGAAAGGGCGTAGAGCAGTGGCAAGCGCATATCGGGCCAGCCCAGTTGCGCCAGAACAGAGGTATCTTGCAGCTCAATTAAAGAGTGAATAATGCTTTGGGGATGGATGACGATTTCGATGTCGTCGTAGTCCATACCAAATAGATAGTGCGCCTCAATGACTTCCAAACCTTTGTTCATCAAGGTGGCAGAGTCTACCGTAATCTTGCGACCCATGGACCAGTTGGGATGCTTTAAGGCATCAGCCACTGTCACTTGAGGCAGTTTCTCCACAGGCCAATCGCGGAAAGCACCACCGGAAGCAGTCAGAAGAATTCGTCGCAGTCCACCTTTCGGTACGCCTTGCAAGCACTGAAAGATGGCGGAGTGTTCGGAGTCGGCAGGCAACAACTTGATGCCATGTTTCTCAACCAAGGGCAGCACAACTGGCCCACCTGCAATCAGAGTTTCTTTGTTGGCAAGAGCAATATCTTTCCCTGCTTCGATCGCGGCGATCGTCGGTAACAGACCCGCACAACCCACAATTCCGGTGACTACGGCCTCTGAATCGCCATAGCGTGCCACTTCTACAATCCCCGCCTCCCCCGTCAGCAGAATCGGTTGGGGAGCAAGGTCTGCGATCGCCGCTTTCAGTTCTGGCAGTTTCTCCTCGTCACAAAGGGCCACGATTTCTGGCTTAAATTGCCGAATCTGTTGCGCCAGTAGTTCGACATTCCGTCCCGCCGCCAACCCAACAATCCGAAACTGGTCGGGATATTGAGCCACGATGTCTAGCGTTTGCGTACCAATCGAGCCAGTGGAGCCGAGGAGAGTAATTGCTTTCACAATCGCTTAAGAATTGACTGCAATTCCACTATAAATGGCGATGGACACGTTCTAACCAACCAGAAGCTGGGTTTATTTCTGCTCAACTCGTGCTGCTGTCGGAACAAAGTCAATACTGGCCTAACGCTATGAAAGGCTTGGACAAACCTGAAAACCAGCCAAAGTCATAAAGGCTCTGAAGATCATCCTTTTCTTCGTGGATGTATCTCGAATGCTAAATCAGAGTGATAAAAACAGATATCGAATTCTGCAAAGAAGTTCATGTGCCCTAGGATTACAGGGGCGTCTTTAGATGATGTCCAAGCAAACGCAAGCATCACCGGGGCAAACTCATCTACATGAGATGAAACAATTAAGCCCCTTGCTTCTAGCTGGGCCAAATTACCACCCAATTGAACTGGAACTGTTTGTTCTTCCCAGACAGCGCCAAGTTGTAAGCCCACTTCGTAAGGCAATACGTTGACGCTGGCACCTGTATCCAGCAAACCCATCACTTCTACCGATTGATTTCGGTAAGTCAGTGTTAAGGGCAGATAAGGCATCATGCTAGAAGTACCAAGGTTGCTACTCCGCTCAACGAAGGGAAACCGTCTCCCATCAAGCATCATTCTCTTTTCTTGCTTCTTCTAAAAGGTTAGAGAGGGTTTGAGCTGCTTCGTAGGAATCGTAGGGAGACCACACAGTAGCTTCGGTTGATGCTAGTTGACTTAGTAGTAAGTCTTCTGGTGCTTGATGCCCAGGTGATTCGAGATTACATCCCTCTTCTTTTGCTACTTCCAGCAGTAGAAAATGGATAAGGCGTAATTTGTCTTGATGGGTTAGTTGGCTAGCAGCAGATAGCAACTCGCTGAGGGGCATTTTTTCTCAAGAAATACTTGTATCACCCAACTTAACGTAAGCCATACCGTCTTAGCTTTACGGCTAATATCAAGACGATCGCTCTACGAACCCTTAGCCTCACGGACCATCATTAAAAGGTCGAGGGGGTCAGGTTCAGCAACACCGAGGGCGGTAAGGATGGCATGGGCTTGGCCGCGATGATGAGTTTGGTGATTAAAGAAGTGGGCCAGGATCTCGTGGAGGGGTTGACGGTGAGGTGCTCCATCAAGGGTTTGGTAGCTCCACTCTCGGTCGAGGTCAGCGTCTGTTAATCCTTCTACAAATTGCAGAATGCGATCGTCTTCAGCTTCTCTGGCTGCTTGGAGGGAAGGCAAATCCTCAAAGGCGATCGCGTTCAGCTTGTCAGGATGCTCTCCAGTTCCAGTCATGCGACGCATCCAAATGCGATCGGCGGTAAGGATATGATTGAGGGTTCCTTGCAAGCTGCCAAAATACGCCCCGACGTTTTTACGATAGGCTTCATCGGGCAATTCACGAGCCATTTTGTAGAGTTTGGCATTCGCCCAAGCATTATATTTTGCGATCGTGACAAAATGCGATTTTAGATTCATGGCTTACCTGCAACTAGCAGCTTAAAATTTAACTATTGGGGGTCATAGTTTAGGTTTTGAGTAATGAGTTAGGCGATCGCTAACTAAAGCAATACAACTTCTAAATATTTTTACGTCTTCTGACTTTTAAGATTTTTATACACATTAATCATCCAAACCGAAATGTTTAGCAAGCCTTTCTATCGTAAAAGTGTTTGTTAACCTACAGGCTGTATGCTGAATGGCGAAAAACCCCTTCTCCCAGTAAGCTTTACCTTTGGGAAAGGTTTTTATCCATTCAATCCGAACGAGATATTCACATAAATCTGGATTATTGACATTTTCTTTCATATTTATAGCTTTGAGAGGAGCATTTAGAATTGGAATCTCTTGACTATCAATGACTACCTTAAAATCCTTGATAGGAAGAGGACTTTCCTTCACTGTTCCGACGCCAACATAACCTGTTTTAGGTATGTTGACAAAAACTCTTGCTCCAGGAAATAAAAGCTTTAAGGTTTGGTTATACCATTTACCTTGGCCACCAGAGATGAAGCCATATCTTTGGCAATCATCCCAAGTTCTATGTTCACCCTCTCCAAGACTGATGTAGAAATCTCGGCCATTCCAAGATTCACCACCTTTTCTACTTTTTGATTTACTAGCTTTTCGTTCAACTTCTTCCGGTTCAGTGAGCCAAGTTCTTGTTAAATACTCGCGATCGTTGTCTCGAAAAAAGCGGAAAAATACTGCGTTAACTGGTACACCGTCGTTATCTGAGAGATAGCTAATAATTCGCTCTGTACTAGTATCTAGTTCTGATGAAACTACAATCAATTCATGTGCTTGATTGATTTGCTCTGGCAAACTCATGCCAAAAGCTTCATCGAACCCCTCTTCTATTTTTTTGTTTTGATTTTTATCCGAGTAAGTTTTGGCAATTGCTTCATATGAAAGTGTTTGTACCCAAGAAGCATAGTCCAGCAATTGAGCTACTACCTCACGGGGCGTACGATTCCTTTTTAGCTCAATGATAGATAGATATCCTGACATGTCCATCGCCAGGATATCAATAAACTTCCCGTATGCAGTTGGAATTTGTCGGCCAATCAGCATTAGTTGTGGAGATAAAATTGATAGATCCTTGGTAAGAGCATCTTCAAGCCTTATCTCAGAGTCAATGGCGGACATAACAACTTTCTCTGGCTTATCTCCTAATCGCCAAATTCCAACTTCAATAGGCATCTTTTCTCCTTACAAAATCTAGCTACAGAAATTATGTCCTAATCTATCCTCAGTGAGCTGACTCAGAGAGTGGTTTTAGGTTGATATAGTAACAAAGCGATCGCAAACCTTCGCAAAACCTAACCCTGACTGGCAATCTCAACATGTCCTCGGTGGATTTTTCACAGCAGACCATTTCTGTCACCTTAGATGCAGCACTGGTGCAACAAGTAGACCAATTGACCAGCGATCGCGACCAAGCGATTGAGGCTGGCTTGCGCTGGTGGTGCGAACAACAAAATGCGGGGCAGCTCCAGCAATTTGCTCAAGCTCGCCACGAGCGCCACGAACGCGATGAAACAGGGTGGTTAGTTTAGGCGACATGATTGCACTCGAAGCCAACAACCTGAGCAAAACCTATCGCGATCGCGGCAAACAGATCCAAGCCGTGCGCGACGTTTCCTTAACTATCAAGACAGGTGAAGTTCTGGCGTTTCTGGGGCCAAACGGAGCAGGCAAAACCACCACCATCAAGATGATTGCGGGCTTAATTCGTCCCGACTCTGGCTTTGTCAAAATTACCGGAAGTGACCCCCACCGTGAGCCCCACGCCTTAAAACTGCTTGGTGCCGTTTTGGAGGGCAATCGCAATGTCTACTGGCGGCTCAGCCCAGAAGAGAATCTAGAATACTTCGGCATGTTGCGGGGATTAGACCAGCGCCACGCTAAACGATACGGGCGATCGCTACTAGAGCGCTTTGGCTTGATGGATAAACGCCGGACTCCAGTGCAAGCCCTGTCACGAGGGATGCAACAAAAACTGGCGATCGCTGTGGCTCTGGTACATCAACCGCAGCTTTTACTGTTAGATGAACCCACCCTCGGCCTTGATGTAGAAGCCACCGAAAACGTCAAAGCTTTGGTGCGCGAGATTGCTCAAGAAGGACGGGCGATTCTCCTCACTACCCACCAGCTTGACATTGCCGAACAACTCTCTGATCGCGTGGCAATTATTCAAGCAGGAGAAATTATTGCTGAGGAGCCGACACGAGAATTGATTCGGCAGTTTTCTGGTTCTGCTTACACGATCGAACTCGAAAGCTCCTTGGATGCCAAGCAAAGTCAGGCGATCGCGGCGCTGGGTGCAGTCGTTGAAGCTGAGCAAACCGTGTATGTGCAGGGTTCCGACACGCTGTATCAAGTGTTTGCCATTCTGCAACCGCTGCCGATTTTGCGGGTGAAGAAGGATCAAGCTGATTTGACAGGCATCTTTTTGAAATTGGTGCGGGAGGGGCGAGATGCTTAACTTGTTTTGGGCCGAACTGCGACGAAGTTGGATTCAGTTCATTCGTTATCCCGCTGATGCGATCGCTGGAATTTTAATCACGACTCTCGTCTTTTACGGGCTATTTGCCAGTGCCCGTTACATTGCTGGGCCTAGTATCCAGTTTGGCGATCGCTTAGATGCGGTAGTCATTGGCTATGTACTGTGGACGCTGTTGATCTTCATCATGAACGACATTGCCGTCGGCTTACAGGCAGAAGCTCAAACCGGGACGCTAGAGCAGTTATTCCTATCTCCCTTTGGAGCCTCACGGGTCTTCTTGATGCGGGCGATCGCGAGTCTCACTCTCCGCTTATTCCTAACTCTCGTAGTGCTGCTGATCATCATGGCAGTCACAGGCAGTCGGCTCAATTTCAGCTTCAGTTTATTTTTACCGCTTAGCGCCATTCTGCTCGGAGCCTATGGTTTATCCTTTGCGCTAGGAGCCTTAGCGTTGCTACTCAAGCGGGTACAGCAAGTGTTAGGCATTTTTCAATTTGCCCTACTATTCTTGATTTCAACCCCTACAGAAAATTGGACAGGTTCCCTGCAAGTGTTATCAAGAATTCTGCCCATGACCGCTGGGGCGGGTGTATTACGAGAACTGATGGCAGAAGGGCAAGCCCTAGATTGGAACGAGTTGGCGATCGCCTTTATCAACGGAGCTGTATATCTAGTAGTTGGGGTACTGCTATTTTGGCAAGCCGAACGCCGAGCTAAGCAACGAGGTTTGTTGAGCGGGTATTGATCCTAAAATGCGGGAAGAATGCCCCGCAAACCCTCCCTGTGTCACTACCGTGTACACACTAATTTTTGATAGTACAGTGAAGCCACAGACCTCTCCCCAAACCCTCTCCTGCGAGGCGAGGGGCTTTAAATCTAGCTCCCCTTCCCTGGCAGGGAAGGGGCTGGGGGTTAGGTTTCACAGGAATTTGCACTCAGCAAACGATTGGACACGGTAGTTACGCAAGAGAATTTCAAGCACCCCAATCCTCAACCTCTATGCAATCTCCAACTTCTGCCCCCGAATACCAAACTGTTTCCCCCACGCAGTTCTATACCTGGAAAGAATATCGTTGCGCTTATGAGGTGCAAACTCCTACCGATGCGTCTACGGCAACTGGAACGCCCTTATTGTTGATTCATCCTATCGGTGTGGGGTTGTCGCGGCATTTTTGGCAGCGCTTTTGTCGCGAGTGGTATCAAGCTGGAAATCGCAACCCCATCTACAACCCTGATCTGTTGGGCTGTGGAGACAGCGATATGCCTCACGTGACTTACACTCCCGAAGATTGGGCGGAGCAGTTGCAGTACTTTTTGCAGACGGTGATTCAGCAGCCTGTGATTTTGGTGGTGCAGGGAGCGTTGTTTCCAGTTGCGATCGCCTTGACCCAATTACAAACCGAAACCAATCTGATTCGTGGTTTAGTGCTCTCTGGCCCTCCGGCTTGGCCCGTGATGACCCAAGCTTCTCCCCCTTGGCAACGACGACTCTCTTGGAATCTGTTTGATTCGCCTTTAGGTGCAGCCTTCTTCCGGTATGCTCGTCGTCCCCAGTTTTTGCGATCGTTTTCTACCAAACAACTGTTCGATCGCGCCGAGGCTGTGGATCAAGAATGGGTAGACATGTTAGTGGAAGGGGCTCAAGATCCAGCGAGTCGTCATGCAGTGTTTGCGTTCTTAGCAGGCTTTTGGCGACAAGACTACGAGAAAGCGATCGCGGCCATTCAGCAACCCACGCTGGTAGTGGTGGGAGAAACTGCGTCCAGCATCAGTCGTTCTGGAAAGCAGGAAACCCCTGATCAACGCATTGCCGACTATCTCGCTCATCTCCCTCAAGGCCGTAGCCTCAAGATGACAGGCCGAAACGTCATGCCCTACGAAACAACTCCTGAATTTGTCCAAGCGATCGCGCCTTTTATCCAGGAATGGTCAGCCTAAGGCACTTCTAGCTCCAAGCGTTGCGATATAGTACGGCTTTGGTACAGTACTGGTACATGAGTGAATCTTGGGGCTGAGCCATGAAAATCTGGGCAACTACTTTTGTGGTCTTGTTTGGCTTGGTGGAACTGTACCAATGGGTGCAGCATTTCAACTGGACGATTACCTTACCGTTGCCTGTGTTTATTTTGGGTGGAGCGGCTTTAGCGATCGCCTCTAACTATGACAAACGGACTGGCTTACCCTTCGCCTTGAAGTTTGAGGAATCAAAGGCGATCGCCAGCCCAGCTCCTACAGTGATTAACCCTGCTCAATCAGGCATTCCGGTTCAACTTAACTCAGCCCAAAAACCTTTAGAGCCTCAGTTACCTAACCTCAAAGCTCAATCACCTCGCCCCGTTTCATTTACTATTCGTCGCCCTGAGCCCCAAGAGTAAAAACTTAAGCTAGCTCTTGATTTGGACAAGTCAGGGGTCGCGATCGCTAAATTAAGCTTTTCCCAATCAGTCTGAACTATCGCCCCATGTTGCGCTTCAGTTGATCTAGTTCTTCGTCCATTTCCCAGCGCTTAAATTGGGCTTCTAAGGGGTCGGCGCTGTTATGTAGATAGGTATTGCTTTGATTCCAGCCAATCGTCTGCCAACTGGGTTCGGTTTTGGCACTCGCATTGGCACTAGCTGTAGCGCGAGCCGCTTCCGCTTCCACCGCTTTAGCTCTCACTTCTTGACGACGGGCCTGAATTTTACGCTGTAGTTCTTCTGCTTGCTTCATGCGTTCCTTCAGAGCTTGCATCTGGCCCCAACGCTGATTGCCTTCGCGCAACAGAGCGGCTTCTCGTTCCTCCGCTGGCTTCACCAAGTCCCATCTTCCTGCCTTTTTAGCCTTGTCAATCCGCTCATGCCAGCGCTGAATCTCTTGAGCTGTCGCCAAAATATTGTCTTGGGCTTGCTTCTCTTTCAGGCGCAAATCTGCCATGAGCCGCAGCGATTCTTCTTCCTGTTCCCGCAGTTGTTCTTCTAGGGCTTGCAACTCCAGATGAGGGTTGTTCCGTAGAAACTCCTCTAGTCGAGTTTCCAGAAAACGGCTGAAATCTTCAAATAAACCCACGGCAAGAACTCCTGCGGTCGGATAAAGCTTTTCCTGATGGTAACAAGGAGTAACCCAAAGTCCGCTACAAGCTTAAGGAAGAACTTACGAAGAACTGGCTCGGCCTGATGTCAGCTTAAAACTGCTGTCCTACATAGACCGAGCGCACCTCACCATTACGACGAATCATGGCTTCTTGATTGTTGACTTTTACCAAAGTCCAGCCACTAGAGCCAATGTTTTCGCCTAGGTTAATCCGCTGAGTGCTGCCACCAATTTCAAACAGAGCGGCAGAGCGATCGCCCCACTCCACAACTCCTTGCAAGGTCACTTTAGGTGCGGGTGCGGCAGGTGCAGCAGGAGCAACGGGTACTACAGGCGCAGAAGCAACAGGCGCAGGAGCAACTCTGGGCATGGGCACTACGGGGCGCACCACCACAGGACGCGGCGACACAGGTGCTACAGGCGCAGGCAGCTTGTAGGGACGTTGGGGTATCTTGGGCAGGGTATAGATTCTCTCTAGGGCGCTAGGAATCCGAGTTGGGGGCTGAGCTAAGTTACCTGTCACTGGCACAGTTGGTAGAGTGCCCGCAGGTTGAGGAGCGGTGGTGGGAACTGCTGCAACTTGTTTGTTTGGGGTGTCGAGCTGAGCGATTACCTCTAGCGATCGCTGCACATACTCCCCAAATTGAGCATCTGCTAGCTCTTTAGCCGTGGGAGCGGGTGCAGTGACGGTCGGGGTGGAGTTACTAGCGGGGAAAAAGCGCCCCAGCCTCCCCTGACTGCCTAACCAAATGAGGATAGTGACGATAATAGAAGCGCAAGCGGCACCCAACAGCAACTTATCAAACGACCGAGTAAGAGGGTGATGCTTGGTAATCGAACCATCAGTTTCTACTAACGCCGTATCAGATGCTTCACGGCGAACAGGCTGGGAGGTGAGACCTTGGCGGGGCATTAAGGCCGAAGCCAAGATCATTTGAGGGATGGCGAGAGTTTGGAGGGGAGGGGTCTCGATCGGCGTGGTTTCGGTCGGTAGTGAGGTGCCGCCTTCCACGACACGATCCACATCCTCAAATAGCTCATCCATCAATTTGTCAGCATAGTCTTCGACTGACCAAACCTGGCTCGGCATTGAGCCTTCTAGTGAGTCTGAGGCCATCTGATTTGTTACGACATCCTGGGACATAGACTGCTCGCTCAGTGACAGTTCAATCGTTGCTGGAGAAGGTGATCGCGGCCTCATTTGCCGCAGGTTCTGCTGGCGAGGCGAAAAGTTATGAGTAATTTACAGGAAGAATACAATGAATTTTGTGATCTGAAGCTGAAACTGCGATCGCTGGATCTACAAAATTTAGCAAGGGCCGTGATGATTCCAGCCAAGAGGATTGAGATTTTAACTAGTTGTTACAGAAATACTAGCTAAGTTTTGTTGGTAAATCTTGAGCAGTGCGAGTCAAAGCGGCTCGGCAGGCTAGTTGCAATTGAGCTTGCAACTGTTGTTCTGAGACTTGTTGATCTGCGACTAATTACTGTTGCTTATTGTTGCTGAGCTTTCTGAGCCACAGCATCCTATAGTCTTATTGATATCTTTAGGGTGCTTTTAGTTCACATACTTAGTAAATTAGAGCGGTGTAGGAGTTGCCAGGCTGAACTATTTGCCAAGTGCCTTTGCCAGCCAGTATCCTGCTTAAGGTTAGTTGCCCGACTTCTGGACGTTTCTCTGGATTGCAGACCGAATAAAACTTATGCAAACCATTCGCTATTTGATGGCTGTAGGTATGAGTGCGGCGATCGCCTTGGGTAGTACGTTGGGTACCCCCGAACCCAGTGCAGCCCAGTCTAAAACTTCGGCTCAGCCTTCCACTGATGCAACGCCAAAGAGTGCTGCTAAGACTGACGCTACCGTCTCCGACTCCACCTTCGAGCGGACGACTAAAACTAGTTCTGACTCTACTACCTCTAGTTCTAAGCGTGTGACTAAGGCTGGCTCTAGCCGCTCTACTCGCTCCTCGCATCCTGCTAATCAGAGTGCTACTAACACTAGCGCTATTTCCAAGAGCACAGATCAGACTGACGCTCCTAGCCAGGATGCAGCTCAGAAAGGCACAACTCAGACTAACGTTACCCGAAAGACAACGGCTCAGCCTAACTCTAAGCGCTCCAAGAATACGGCTAAAACTGGGACCGTCGTTCAATCTGGGACTACCGCTAAAAAAGCAAATCAGAGTGCGAATCAAACCAAGTCCACTGGGACTCCCGCCAAAAGGACAGCTCAGACTAACTCTCCCTTGCCTGCGCTACAACCTGCAAATGGGACAGTTCCGACCAATTCTAACAGTCCGGGCAGTGCTCAAACACCCGCTCCGAGCCTGGTGAATCCTACATCTAACCCTTCTCAGCCTAGTCCGGGCACTAACCTACCGACTGTAATTCCAGCCGTCACTCCCACGACTCCTGCTGGCAATCCCAACCCATCGGTCAGACCTGTTCCCCGGGGTTATCTCAATCCTGACCCTAATCCGTTGAGGTTTCCGACTAGACCTAGCGAAGTCGAAATTCAAGGGACTCAACCGATTACCTTACAAGAGGCGATCGCCCTAGCCGAGCGCAATACACCTAGCTTGCAAGTTGCCCGACTCAATCTAGAAAGAAGCCGTGCTGCCCTGCGAGAAGCTCAAGCCGCTTATTACCCCAGCGTGTCGGCCCAAGCTGACGTTACGCACCAAGACTCGAACCAAGACAACATCTCACAACAACCCCAGTTGGATGATGGCGATACTGCCAGCACATCCTTGAGTGGCACAGTTGGCGTTAGCTACGACATTTTCACCTCAGGCCGACGATCTGCCACCATTAGAGCCAGAGAGACGCAGGTGCGCTCTAACGAATTAGAAGTTGAAGTGCAGCGAGAGCAGCTACGACTGGATGTCACAAACAATTACTATGATTTGCAACAAAGCGATGAGCAAGTTCGTATCTCCCGGGCTGCGGTAGAAACGGCTCAAGCCAGTTTACGAGATGCCCTAGCTCTAGAACGAGCAGGTGTAGGCACCCGCTTTGATGTGTTGCGATTTCAAGTAGACTTGGCCAACTCGCAGCAAGACCTGACTCAAGCCCTCAGCGACCAACGAACTGCTCGACGGCAACTGGCTCAGCGGCTCAATACCACCCAATCAATCGATTTAGCAGCAGCAGACCCAGTGGAAATTTCAGGCTTGTGGAATCTGTCGCTGGAACAGAGTATTGTCCAAGCCTTCAAAAACCGGGCTGAGCTAGAACAACAACTGCTACAGCGAGAAATCAACCAGCAACAGCGTCAGATTGCCCTTTCAGAGAACCGACCGCAAATTAGCGCTTTTCTGAACACTAGCTTGCAAGATCAGTTTGATGATGACCGAGATGCCCTCAGGAGGTACTCCCTCGGCGCTAGGGTCAACTGGAACTTGTTTGATGGCGGGGCGGCTAGAGCGCGAGCCAGACAGGAAGAAATTAATGCAGAAATTACTGAAAACCAGTTTGCAGATACGAGAAATCAAGTCCGCTTGGATGTAGAACAGTCCTTCTTTAACCTACAATCCAACTTTGAAAATATTCAAACGGCTTCAGTCGCCTTGGAGCAAGCACGGGAGAGCTTACGTTTAGCACGGCTGCGCTTCCAGGCAGGAGTTGGCACTCAAACAGACGTAATCAGTGCCCAAAACGAGTTGACTAGAGCTGAAGGCAATCGCCTGAATGCGATTTTGAACTATAACCGGGCTCTCGCTAATCTGCAACGATCGATTACCAACTTGGGAGCTGCTCCTACCACCCCTATCGGTACGACTCCTGAGGCTACCGCTCCGTAACCATTAGGCAGTTTGGCTCTTATTTGTAAAACCGACTGGCTCAGTTTTTCAGCAACGTGTTGAAATCTTGGGCCAGCTTTTCCAGTTCGTAGAGGGCAACCGTTAGGTCTTGCAAGACTTCAAAGCTAGTTTCTGAGCGATCGCTTGCTTCCCTTACTTTTCCTAGAGAATCCACACTATTTCTCACCAGGTCTGTAGCGATGGCAAGACGCTGATACGCTTGTTCGACCAAGTTAGTTCCCACTACAAAACCCGCTAGTTATACAGTGATGCGCTAGAACGTGAGGTGGCTTAAATACCTATTAGCTTAGTGTGGATGATGTGGTGAAAATCTTCTTCCCCCGAATGAGTGAACGCCCGTGCAAAGCTCGCTAGATGTCAAGCTCAGCCTCTTTCTGGGTGCAAACTGAGCTAGAGCTAGACAGCCACTCTAGGACTTGCTCTGCTGTAATTAAGCGCTTGAGTACAACTTGCCCAATGGCTTGAGTGCTGTGATTCAGGTCTGCTGACTCAGTGGGCCTCACTTCTACCATCAGCACTGCATCTTCCACTCGGTAAAGCCACAGCTTTTCCCCTTGCTCTAAGATTGAGACGTTCATTTTCTCAATGTCTGGCTTTCGCCGCCAAGCTACTTCGCTCCATAACCCTGCTGACTCCCACACTCGCCCCACAGTCCAGCCGTCTGACAAAAAGAAGTACTTCACAAGCGATTAAAAATGAGAAATGGCTTTGAAATTATGACGTTCTAAATCTAATCTTTCATGATTCTTCAGTATCATTCAGTATTTGTTGCAACTCACCAGGATAATCAGCAAAGCCACAGTTAAACAGAGAAAAATTCAATAGAGGGATGCGATCGCGTCATCCTAAGCATCGAAGGCTACTGAGCAAACAGTTAGTTCTATTGTGGTGATGCATTTGAAGCTAGCGATCGCACTTGCAGCAACAAAGCCACTCATCTAAATATGAGCTTAATCATCTAAAACAGCTCCAACAGCTACTTGTTACTTGTAAAAAAGGCGTATTTTTAGGGATGACAAGTAAAAAAATGTATACTCAGTGTCCTCTTTTATCTTCAGTGTCTTCATAAACTTTTCTACAACTTGTTGAGCAAAAAATATATCCCTCTACAACTCTACCTTTAACAAACGAATTACAAACCTTTCCACACCAGGCACATACTGATTTAGCAGCTGTATTAGGTTGGGTTAAACCAGGAGGATTAGGAATGTTTTTATTTATTCTTGAATCAATATAGACATAAATTCTTTTAATTTCTGCTTCTAGAGTTCCAAAACGAGCAGTCGATTCGATTTCACTTTTTTGAAATCTATGAGTAATACTGCTTGAATAAGATTCAAGTTGATTTGTTAGTGTAGAAATTTGGAGATAAAGTTTTTGGTTTCTACCATCTAGTTCATCAATTTCAGATTGAATAAAGTCGAAATCAAACAGTTCTTGGGTTTGAGGAGTTCTATTTTCTACCTCTGTATTTATTAAAGAAATTTTTTTGAGATTAATCTCCATTTCGTGAATTCGGCTTTCTAGTTTTTGAAGATTAACAGACAATCCTTGCACATCAGCATGTAAAGTTTCAGGATCGAATTCACTGAGGAAAGACAGCTTAGATGCTGTAACATTTATCCCTGCAATCTCCTTTCTAAAACCTTGAATTTGAGCACTAAAGAGAGTTGTTGAATCTGCAATCTCTAGCAATTTATTAACAGTCTTTTCAACTTGAGCAACGCGGTTTTCTACTTGATCAACCAAAGAGTGATTAGTTCCTTTTAATTCTCTGAACTTAAGCTCAAAACGAGATTTTAAGTTGTGAATTTCATTTTGAAAGGAATCAACATCTACAAATGGGATGGATTGTGGAGCTTGTTGTAGAGAGGATAGTTCTTTTCTTAACTGATTAAATTGATCTTCTTGCTTTTCAAGATCCTCATGCAGTTGATTAATTCGTTTTTGATTGTCAGTCTCTAATCGCTCCAGATGGTGCTGTAGATCTCCAATTTCTTTGTAGGTGGGTAGCTGCCGTGTTACCTGCTCAATTTGATTAAAAGAGTTTTGTCCTTGTAAAAGTTGTTGCTGCAATTGAGTAATAACAGTTTGGTTTTGCTGATTTACTTCATCGAAGCGTTTACGGCTCCAAGAATTTAGACCAACTACAAAAGAAAGCTGGATTGATGTAATCGCTGCAAAGGTGACTTGTTGCAACACAACCGCTGCGACTGAGCTACCAATGGAACCTGCAATGAGTAAAGCTTCAGCCCTATTGCACCAAGCTGAATTTCTGGAAGGAGCAGACTGAGGCATATTTTTAAGTTGGGCTTGGCTAGAGAATATTGACTACATCACGCAACTCCAACATTCCCAGTTACTAAAAGAGTGTTGAAGTTATGGAGCTGATTGATATAGAAGCCCACATAGACTCGCTAAGATTAAACATGGGTCCTTTGCATGGGTTGAAGCGTAGGTATGCGATCGCCAAATTCTGTTGAATTCTTAGATGCTTTTGATGTGATTGTGGTTGGAGCGGGCCACTCCGGTTGTGAGGCAGCCCTAGCTTCCGCGCGGTTGGGTTGCCGTACCATGCTGCTCACCCTCACCCTCGACAAAATTGCTTGGCAGCCTTGCAATCCAGCCGTCGGTGGACCCGCAAAATCTCAGCTTGTGCATGAAGCCGATGCTCTAGGGGGCGAGATTGGTAAAATGGCCGATCGCACCTACTTGCAAAAACGCATCCTCAACAACTCCAGAGGGCCAGCAGTTTGGGCCTTACGTGCGCAGACCGACAAGCGCGAATACGCCAACATCATGAAAGTCATCGTGGAGAACCAAGAGAACTTGGTACTGCGAGAGAGCATGGCCACCGACCTAATCTTGGGCGAGAACGATGAAGTGATCGGCGTACAAACCTACTTTGGGGTGGCTTTCCAGTGCAAAGCTGTGGTTTTAACTACAGGCACATTTCTGGGTGGCAAAATCTGGGTCGGCAACAAGTCGATGGATGCAGGACGAGCTGGAGAATTTGCTGCCGTAGGACTAACCGAAACCCTCAACCGACTTGGCTTTGAAACTGGACGACTCAAAACTGGTACCCCTGCACGGGTCGATCGGCGATCGGTAGACTACAGCAAAATGGAACCCCAGCCTCCCGACGAAGACGTGCGCTGGTTCAGCTTCGACCCCGAAGTATGGGTAGAGCGAGAGCAGATGAATTGCCACCTGACCCGCACCACGGCTGAAACCCACCGTCTGATTCGGGAGAACTTACACTTGTCTCCGGTTTATGGCGGTTGGGTCGATGCCAAAGGGCCACGCTACTGCCCCAGCATTGAAGACAAAATTGTGCGCTTTGCCGACAAAGAGAGCCACCAAATCTTTATTGAGCCAGAAGGCCGAGACATCCCAGAACTCTATATTCAAGGCTTCTCCACCGGACTCCCAGAAGGCTTGCAATTGCAAATGCTGCGATCGCTGCCTGGACTCGAAAACTGCACCATGCTGCGGCCTGCCTACGCGGTGGAGTACGACTACCTACCCGCCACCCAGTGCTACCCCACCTTGATGACCAAAAAGGTAGCAGGGCTTTTCTGTGCAGGGCAAATCAACGGCACCACGGGTTACGAAGAAGCTGCCGCTCAAGGTCTAGTCGCAGGCATGAATGCCGCCCGCTATGCCTATAACCAGGAAATGGTGATTCTTCCGCGCGAGCAAAGCTACATCGGTACCTTGATCGACGACCTCTGCACCAAAGACCTGCGCGAACCTTACCGCATGCTCACTAGCCGCTCCGAGTACCGCTTGTTGCTGCGCTCCGACAACGCCGACCAACGCCTCACCCCCCTCGGTCGCGAAATTGGCCTCATCGACGATCGCCGCTGGGAACTGTTTACCCGCAAGCAAACCAACATCACCGCCGAAAAAGAACGCCTGCACGGAACCCGGATCAAAGAAAACGATCCGGTCGGCAAAGCGATCGCCGCTGACACGCAACAAGCCATTAAAGGCTCCGCTACTCTAGCTGATTTGCTTCGTCGTCCCGGATTCCACTATGTCAACCTTGACCACTACGGCCTAGGCAACCCAGCACTGGAACGTGTCGAGAAAGAAGGGGCTGAAATTGACCTCAAATATGCAGGCTACCTGCACCGCCAACAACACCAAATCGAGCAAATCGCCCGCCAAGAACACCGCAAGCTGCCCGCCGACCTCGACTATGCCGCGATCGAAACCCTCTCGAAAGAGTCCCGCGAAAAACTAGCTAAGATCAAGCCACTCACCCTCGGTCAAGCCACCCGGATTGGCGGAGTCAACCCAGCCGACATCAACGCCCTTTTAGTTCACTTAGAAGTCCGCGCTCGTCAGCTTGCAGCCAATGAAGCCGAGGTTTTGGTTTAAGGATAGGCCAAATTTGTTAACAAACGCTAATTGCTATTAATCAAGGTTGGCATGGGCTGATCCGCGATCGCCCCTGAAACAATTACCAGATTTGGAGTGGGTTGGCGGCGAAGGGTTCCTTAAGACAACAGATGTAGCGAAGGAGCAGTCAACAATGCCAACGCCACCCAGTTGTAAACAGCCCTTGCACTGAGGTTGCGGGATCAAATTTTGCCTAGAGCCTCGTCATTTTACTGCGAGGGCATTAGCATGAAGGTGTGACTAATTTCGACCATCCCTTACGTTCTCTAAGGGAGGGACGCTGGTTCAAGTTGATTTGCGGAGCCAGTTTCCAACATCTCCCTGCCGTCCGAAACTTGACCCTGGCCTATGCTTTGGCTGGTGCTGATTGTATTGATGTTGCCGCAGACCCAGCAGTAATTGCGATCGCCCAAGCCGCTCTAGACACAGCGAGCCAAATTGCGATCGCCGCTCAGCATCCCGCCCTTGCTTGGAGAGGCCGTCCCTGGCTGATGGTGAGTTTGAATGATGGCGAAGACCCCCACTTTCGCAAAGCAGAATTTAACCCAGCTTTATGTCCACCTGAGTGTCCCCGCCCTTGCGAGGCAATCTGTCCTGCCCAAGCAATTGTCTTTAAGCAACCAGTCTTTAAGCAACCAGTCTTTGAACAACGAGTCCTTGAGCAACCACAGCAAAACCAAGCGGAGCAATTTTCTGGAGTTATAGATGCCCGTTGCTATGGTTGTGGGCGGTGTTTACCTATCTGCCCGATTCAGCAAATCACTACCCGCGCTCATGTGTTTACCCCAGAAGCGATCGCACCCCTAGTGTTGCAAGCAGGGGTAGATGCGCTAGAAATTCATACACAAGTAGGACGGCTGGCTGACTTTCAGCGGTTGTGGCGAGCGATCGCTCCCTGGGCGGGACAACTCAAATTGTTGGCGATTAGCTGCCCCGATGGCGATGGCTTGATTGACTATCTCTGGTCAATCTACGAAACCATTTCGCCGCTTACCTGCGCTTTAGTTTGGCAAACCGATGGTCGGCCCATGAGTGGAGACATTGGAGATGGAGCTACTAGAGCTGCGGTCAAGCTGGGCCAGAAAGTGTTGGCCGCCAACCTACCCGGATTTGTGCAATTAGCAGGAGGAACGAACCGTCATACTGTTGAGAAGCTAAACAGTCTAGGGCTTCTAGCTGCTCAAACCTTAGGCCAAAAACAGATTGCTGGAGTGGCCTACGGCAGCTATGCCAGAGTCTTGTTATCCCCTGTTTTAGACCAATTAGAAACTTTGGCCTTGCCTGCGGTTGAAAGCCCTCTAGGCGCGATCGCCTTAGCAGAAGCTCAACCCCAACTCCTGCAATTAGAAGCTCAACCAGACCTCCTGTGGCAAGCCGTTGATTTAGCTCACTCCTTAGTGGGCCAACTCAAGTCACCCCCTGCTCTCACCTCTGCTCTCAACCAACCCTTACCTTCCGAAGCACCTGCTGTTAACTCAATTTTTTAATCACTATGGTGAGCCTTGACGGTATAAATTCTTTTGAGAATCAGGACAATCTGCCGGGTGTTCCTGACTCGCTCCCAGCTTCACCGAGCCAGAGCCAAAAACCGCAGCCCAAAACAGCCCCTCTGGCAGCAGAAACGGCAGCGATCGAGCCTCAAAACGTCATGATGAAAAACATGCAAATTACAGACGATCTCAGTAAATTGCTAGATATTTTGCCTAGCGAGATCCGCCAACGCTTAGAGCAGCATCCTGACCAAGACAGCTTGGTTGAGGTGGTCATGGATATAGGCCGTCGTCCAGAAGCCCGTTTTCCAGGTAAAGCAGAGTACTTGTCCGAAACACCCGTTTCCCAAGCAGACCTCCAATACTGCATTGAGCGGGTCGGAGATTTTGGTGGAGACAATCGTGCGGGTATCGAGCGAACGTTGCACCGCATTAGTGCGATTCGCAATCGGCGGGGCGAGGTGATCGGTCTCACCTGCCGAGTGGGGCGAGCCATCTTTGGCACCATTGGCATGATTCGGGACTTGGTAGAGAGTGGCCGTTCCATTTTGATGCTGGGGCGACCTGGTGTGGGTAAAACGACAGCTCTGCGCGAGATCGCTCGTGTTTTGGCGGATGAACTAGAAAAGCGCGTGGTCATTATTGACACCTCTAATGAGATTGCAGGCGATGGAGATGTGCCTCATCCCGCGATCGGACGTGCCCGTCGGATGCAAGTCGCGCGACCGGAATTGCAGCATCAAGTCATGATTGAGGCCGTGGAAAACCACATGCCCGAAGTGATTGTGATTGATGAAATCGGCACAGAGCTAGAAGCTCTGGCAGCTCGTACGATCGCGGAGCGGGGGGTGCAACTGGTTGGTACCGCTCACGGTAACCGCATTGAAAACTTGATCAAAAATCCCACATTGTCGGATCTAGTGGGTGGCATTCAATCGGTGACCTTGGGTGATGAGGAAGCGAGACGGCGCGGGAGCCAAAAGAGTGTACTAGAGCGCAAAGCTCCACCCACGTTCGATATTGCGGTCGAGATGATGGAGCGGCAAAAGTGGGTGGTACATGAGCATGTGGCTGACACTGTGGATAGCTTGCTGCGAGGTCGTCAACCCAATCCGCAGACCAGAACGGTGAACGAAGCTGGCGCAGTGGTAATTACCCACGAAGTGCCTAATGCGATCGCCGAAGCCCCAACCTCCCCAAATCGCTTTGCAGCGGCTAAGGGGACTGTCGGCTGGCGTTCTTCGGGTCAGATGATGCCACTTCCGAGTCCTAGTTTTGGGGAAAAGCGCTTGTCGAGGCGATCATCAGCTCTTAACAGCCGCTTAGATAGCTCTCCGGCGGCTCAAGAATTTGAGCAACTGTTGGATGCCTCTTGGCAGCAGGCTAGCTTTGGTAGCAGCAGCTCAGATTTCGTTACGGATCTCTCAGCTCGCACCGCAGGGCCTAACGGAGAAGATTTGCCTTTACATGTCTATCCCTACGGCATTAGTCGGCATCAGCTCGACCAAGTGATTCAAACCCTCAATTTGCCTGTGGTGTTGACGAAGGATATTGACAGTTCTGATGCCGTGTTAGCACTGCGATCGCATGTCAAAAACCATGCCAAGCTGCGAAGTATGGCCAAAAATCGCCATGTGCCGATCCATACCATTAAGGCCAATACAGTCCCACAAATTGTCCGTTCATTGCGGCGGTTGTTAAACATGGACGACCCCGCTATTCCAGAAGCATCGGACTTAAGCCTGTTTTACCGCGATAGTGATGAAGACGAAATCGAAGCACTCGAAGAAGCCAGACTTGCGGTGGAGCAAATCGTGATTCCCAAAGGTCAACCCGTAGAGTTGTTGCCACGATCGTCTAAGGTGCGAAAGATGCAACATGAGCTGGTGGAACACTATCATCTCAAGTCTTCCAGCTTTGGGGAGGAACCTAATCGCCGTCTACGGATTTATCCAGCGTAAAACGGGCCTGCTTGAAGTGGTAGATGGAGTAGGCAGTAGCAACTTGTCTACGTTGTTGACATAAAACGCCTTAACAGTAGGCAGGGGGTAGCGTCTCTAGCTTGCTGAGGTTAGCTTCCAAAATCTCTTGCATCAAGCTAACTCTTTGGTAGAGGTTTTCAACGTGCTGTCATCCTGCCAGTTCAGCGCTTTCAATCTAGCAGTGGCGGCTTCTAAAAATGCTAGCTTTTCTCCTCAAGCTCGCTACCAGAGAGTAGTTTATTCATGAAGGTGACATCAACAAATCTTTCAACTACTTGCAGAAGTTGATCCGTATCAAAAGGCTTGGTCAAGTATTCCGTCGCCCCTGCTAGCCTTCCTTGAACTCTGTCAAAGAAGCTATCTTTTGCTGTCACCATAATAATAGGCATTTGGTGAAATTGAGGCAGATTACGGATAGTTCGGCACAGCTCTAGGCCATCAATTTCTGGCATAGAAACATCTAGCAACAAAATAGAAATATTTTCATGATAGAGAGCCGCCAAAGCATCAACTGCATTGCTAACTGGTAAGACTTGATATTTAGGGGATAATGCTGCCTGCATCAAATCTCGCATCACCGCGCTATCATCAACTACTAGAACAGTAGGTATAGAACTCGAAGAAGATGACATAAGCTTAGAGTAAATATCACAGTTGACTTACTAGCTAAAACTAAAATGTTCAAGGGTTGGGATAAAGAAGGTTTGGTCAGAAAATCTATGATTCCATCTGAAGCTAAATAAAAAAACAGGATAGAAACTTAAGAAAAACTTAATTTTTGAGTTGTAAGGCTTTCGCTTTACTACAAGGCTGAAAATAAGCTAGAGCTTTGTTTCTATCCTGTCTTGAGCTTCACTTCAACTAAAGTTATAAATTCCCAATTCAAAAATCTAACTACCTTTCAATCAACATATCTTAATATTCAAGAGTTTCAGTTAGCTAGGCTTACTTTCAGTCAGGCTTGGTTATAGCTGACTCAAGAAAAGATAGGTTTTATCAACAACGAATAAATATTTCATAACAACTGTAGGAGCACCTTTTGTGGGCACTTTGCTTGGATGACTGCGATCGCCCAACACCCTTTAATTGAAAGCCTAGAAGCATTGGCTGGGTGAATGGCTCAGGCTCCCACCCGCTCTAGCAACCGCCCACACAAGCCCACATAAACATAAATGTAGAACCTTCGACCTTTTGATTCTCATTAGTGGTTTCTTGGGCACGATAAATCAGAACGCAAAAGGCCGTGTCTTATTTACTAGCAAAGGCTGAGCGTTGCGTTGTTTACCAACCACCTGACCGACTGCTGATGTTGCAGTCATTTGCCCAGAACCAGCCGCGATCGCCCATGAATAGCTACGTTGAGACCTTTGTCTTGAACTTCCCTTAGACACATCCAGCTAAATCATTAAAGTTGGTCAGTTAGGGATTTGAGTATCGATGTTCTGTGATCAGCGATAGGACTGCACTGTAGAGCAGTATCTCAACTATCACAGAACCCAGCTAGTAGGTAGTAAACCCGATTATGCAAGCACCCATTCCTAGCAACGAATCAGCCAGACTAGCTGCTTTGCACCAGTATCAAATTCTAGACACTGGCTCTGAAGCTAGTTTTGATGACATCACTCGTTTGGCTGCACAGGTTTGTCAAACCCCGATTGCTTTGGTGAGCTTGGTGGATAAAAGCCGCCAGTGGTTTAAGTCCAAAATTGGGTTGACAGCCTGTGAAACCTCACGGGAGGTAGCATTCTGCGCTCACGCGATTTTGCAGCCAGAGTTGCTTTTGGTTGAGGATGCGTTGTTGGATGAACGGTTTGCAACCAATCCTTTAGTCGTTAATGCCCCCCATATTCGGTTTTATGCGGGAGCGCCTTTAATTACACAGGCAGGATTTTCCTTAGGAACCCTCTGTGTAATCGATTATGAACCTCGAGGGCTAAGCCAAGAACAACAAGAAGGGCTGTTAGCATTGAGCCGTCAAGTTGTGGCTCAACTGGAGTTACGTTACAATCTGCAAGCTTTGACTCAAGCAGTTAGCGATCGCCAGCAGGTTGAACGAGCACTCCAAGAAGAACGTAACCTCCTGGCCACTGTTTTAGATTCAACCGATGAGCTAGTTCGTAACTTTGTTTCTACTGTACTAGAGACAGCCAACGCCCTAGTGGTTGTGTTAAATCCCCAAGGACAAGTGCTGCGGATCAATGAGGTTTGCGCTGACACAATCCAGTACACCTTTTCGGAAGTCAAAGAGCGTTATTTTTGGGACTTATTTATCTCCCCTCGGGATATAGAGCAGGTAGCAGCAATGCTACAGAAGTTGCAGTTGGGGCAGCCTGTCAACCAATACGAAAGCCAATGTTTAACCAAGCTCGGCGATCGCCGCATTATTGCTTGGTCACATACGGTTTTATTGAATGCAGATGAATCGACTAAGCATATTATTTGTACAGGTATTGATATTACAGAACGTCGGAAAGCTGAGGAAGAGCGCGATCGCTTCTTTACTCTCTCCCTCGACATGCTTTCTATTACTGATTTTGACCACTATTTTAGATATCTCAGCCCAGCTTGGGAAAAGAACTTAGGTTTTACGCAGCAAGAACTCTCGGCCTATCCTCTCAGCGAATGGGTACATCCAGAGGATCAAGCAGCCACCGCAGCCGAACTGGAGAGATTGAAGTCGGGTTTAGAAACACTTTGCTTCGAAAACCGCTATCGCTGTAAAGATGGCTCTTACAGATGGCTTTCTTGGAAGGCCACGCCTCTAGTAGAGCAGGGCTTGATTTATGCAGTTGCTCATGACATCACAGAGCGTAAAGCTTCCGAAGCAGAAATCCGACAGACCCAGATGTTTTTAGACTCGATCGTCGAAAACATTCCGCACATGGTTTTTGTGAAAGATGCTCACGATTTCAAGTTTGTTAAATTCAACAAATTTGGTGAAGAACTAACGGGTCTCTCTAGAGCCGAAATGATTGGTAAAGATGATTATGACTTCTTTTCTGAAGCAGAAGCTGACTTTTTTAGAGCCAAAGACCAAGAAGTAATACAGGTCAAACAATTAATTGATAGCTCAGAAGAAAGAATTCATACCAAGCACAGAGGCTCTAGGGTTTTACATACCAAAAAAATTCCTTTACTAGATGCCACTGGAAATCCTCAATATCTATTAGGGATCTCAGAAGACATTACAGAGCGCAAGCGAGCCGAAGCAGCCCTACAGGAAAGTGAAAGGCAGTACCGCTCTGTAGTCGAGAGTATTAAAGAAGTAATCTTTCAACTCAGCGTGGAGGGTCGCTGGACTTTTCTTAATCCTGCTTGGACAGAAATCACGGGCTTCTCGCTGGGAGAATCCATTGGTAGCTCCATTACTGACTACTTGCATCCAGACGACCATGAGTCTACCCAGGCCCAACTGCAAGCGATCGTGCAAGGAAAGATAGATACTTTTCGGCAGCAACTCCGTTTCTTCACAGAAGCGGGTGATCTCTGTTGGCTAGAAATCTATATGCAACAGATGTGTGCAGCGAATGGCACCGTGATGGGTGTGTCTGGCACGCTGAATGATGTGACTGAGTGGGTGCAATCTCAAGCTGCCTTAAGAGAGAGTGAAGCCAACTTCCAGAAGATGGCGACTACGATTCCTGGCATGGTCTACCAATTTCTCTTGCGCTGTGATGGTTCACTGGCTTTTCCCTTTATCAGTCCTGGTTCGCGGGAATTGCTAGAGTTGGAGCCAGAAGTTGTTCAACAGGATGCTGATGCCATTTTTAGTCTCATCCACCTAGACGATCGCCTAGGTTTAGATCAGTCCATTGCCATTTCAGCCGAGACGCTAGAGTCTTGGGCTTGGCAGGGGAGATTTGTTTTGTCCTCAGGCCAAGTGAAGTGGATACAAGGAGCTTCGTGTCCATCTCGGCAAGCCAACGGAGATCTCCTGTGGAATGGCATCTTGATCGACATCAGCGATCGCAAATGGGCAGAGGAAGAGCTGCACAAGTCGAACAAGCGCATTATCAATATTTTGGAAAGTGTCACAGATGCGTTTTTTGCGCTCGATCGCGATTGGCGCTTTACTTACGTCAACTCGCAAGCTGAGCAGATCCTATTTAGGAACCGAGCAGAGTTGATTGGTCAGCGGATTTGGGACCAGCTACCGGAGACTGTAGGATCTACATTTCACCGTGAGTATCACAGAGCCGTGACCGAGCAGGTAACGGTACATTTTGAGGAATTCTACGCCCCTCTAGAAACCTGGTTTGAGGTGCAGGCGTATCCTTACCAAGATGGCCTATCGGTTTATTTCCGAGATGTAACGGCCAGAAAGCAAGCGGAAGTGGCTCTGATTGAGCGATCGCGCCTTTCAACCTTAAGCGCTGAAATCGGGATTGCCTTGGCCCAAGGTGGAGATTTACCAGAGGTACTGGAGCACTTTGTTAACGCCGTAGCCCAGCAACTCGAAGCCGCCTTTGTACGCATCTGGACTTTCAACACTGATACCAATTTATTAGAACTACAGGCGATCGCAGGACAACACAGCCATACAGAAGACTTCCCTAGTTTGATCTCTTTAGGCATCTCTATTGTTGGCTTCATTGCCCAGAATCGGACGCCTTATTTAAGTCATGATGTGTCCAAGGATTTGTGCATTGGAGCTACCGAGTGGGTGCAGCAAGAAGGGATGCAGACCTTTGTAGGCTATCCACTGATTGTGGAAGACCGACTCGTCGGAGTGATGGCACTTTTCAGCCGCAACGTGATTACAGACACAGTCCAGAACTTTTTGGGCTGGGTAGCTAACAGCATTGCAGTCTCGATCGACCGAGCTTGGGCGCGAGAAGAGTTGCTGAGTCGGCGTGAAGCTTTAATGCTGCGCTTAGCCAATCAAATTCGTAACTCCCTTGATTTAGACACCATTTTAGAAACGGCTGTCACCGAAATTCGTAGTTTGTTGAAGATTGATCGCTGTCACTTCATTTGGTGCTGGCCACATCCAGAACAACCCACGCTAGCCGTCACTCATGAAGCTCGGCATGCCACTCTAGCTAGCTTGTTGGGAGATTTTCCACCTCAGTACACTGATTTGGTCGTCAGGCAAATTCTCAGCGCCGATGTGATTCAGATCGATGATGCGAGCGATGGGCAGAACATCGATGTGGAGGTGCAACCCTTGTTGGCACACTTAGGCATGACTTCGCAATTGCTGCTCCCCTTAGAAACTCGTTCGGGACAATTTGGAGCCATTGTTTGTAGCCATGCGAGTGGCCCTCGGCAATGGACTGAGACAGAAGTAGAGTTGTTGCGAGCCGTAACAGACCAACTAGCGATCGCGATTGACCAGGCCGAACTGTATGCTCAGACACGGGCTGCTGCCTTTGCCGCTCAGACTCAGGCAAAACAGTTAACCGAAGCGCTACAACATCTGAAGCAGACGCAATCGCAACTCATCCAAACCGAAAAAATGTCGAGCTTAGGCCAATTGGTGGCTGGTGTTGCTCATGAAATCAACAATCCTGTGAATTTCATCAGCGGCAATCTCATCTATGCTGACAACTACATTCAAGATTTATTAGAGTTGCTGCACTTGTATCAAAAGTGTTATCCCGAACCAGCGGAGAGCATTCAGCAGCAGATTGAAGAATTGGATGTTGAGTTTATGACTGAAGATCTATTGAAGTTGCTTTCTTCTATGAAAATGGGAGCCGATCGCATCCGCCAAATCGTGCTATCACTCCGTAACTTCTCCCGTTTAGACGAAGCGGAAATGAAGCCAGTAGACATCCATGAAGGTATTGACAATACTTTACTAATTTTACAAAACCGTCTCAAGCCTGCTGGCAGCAATCAAGGGATCGAAATTATTAAAGAGTATGGAGAATTACCCTTAGTTGAATGTTATGCAGGGCAACTAAATCAAGTCTTCATGAATATTTTGAGCAACGCTGTTGATGCTTTAGAAGAACAGTCACAATTCGGAAAAATTACCATTCAGACAGAACTATTGACAGCTGAATTGGCAGCTTCTCTAGAGCTATTAGGTTTGGGGCAGATTAGCACAGCTCCTCAAATTCTCATTCGAGTGAGGGATAATGGCCCTGGAATGAATGAATCTGTAAGAGGACGGTTATTTGATCCCTTCTTTACGACAAAACCTGTAGGCAGAGGAACGGGTCTAGGATTATCGATCAGCTACCAGATTGTGGTAGATAAGCACGGTGGAATGCTAAATTGCCTCTCGGAGCCAGGACAGGGGTCAGAGTTTTTGATTCAAATTCCCATAGCTCCTCCTACAGCTTTGAGGCCCGTAGAAGTAAATGTGAATTACGCAGCTTGATTACAGCAAAGTAGGTAGTTCTGTTTCTGATATTTCATAAAGTTAAAATCAATTATTTTTTAAGAGACAGGCTCCATAAATTATGGTTTCCACTCAGGATGAATTCCTGCCAGCTTTATTTCAATTAATTTCTGTACGAACAGGATTGCAGATCCGATCGCAAGATCAGACTAATATTTCTAAAAAAATTATCACGAGGAGGCAAACCCTCAAACTGTCAAATCTTTCCCAATACCACAGTCTTCTAGAAGGTTCAAGCTCTCAGAGCGATCGCGAATGGCAAGAGTTAGTTGTTTTATTAACGACTGGAGAAAGTTACTTGTTCCGAGATCAGGGGCAAATCAATCTTCTAAGAAATAAAATATTGCCAGAAATCATTAGTTATCAAAGAAATCTAAAGATTCAGCAGGGTAAACCCAAAGCTGCACTCAAGGTCTGGAGTGCAGGCTGTTCCACAGGAGAAGAAGCTTATTCACTAGCCATTTTAGTTAATGAATTACTGCCAAGACAAGATGATTGGAACATTACTATATTAGGAACGGATATTAATCCTGAGGCCATTAAAAAAGCACAGCAGGGTATTTATAGCTCCTGGTCTTTTCGGATGGTGAGCACTGAGTTGCAAAAGCAGCATTTTTCCCCAATTAAATCGGGTTGGGAGATTGATGCCAAAATTCGTCAGATGGTGAAGTTTTCCACGGGAAATTTAATCCGAGACAAACTTCCTAATTCTTTGTCTAACCTCTGTGATTTAGATCTAATTCTTTGTCGCAATGTATTTATCTACTTTGACGCTACTGCGATCGCGACAGTCTTAACTAAGTTTCATAATTCTTTGAGACCAGGAGGATATTTAATAACGGGTCATGCAGAACTCTACAATCAAGAGTTAAGCCAGTTTCATGCTCAAATTTTGCCAGAATCAATTATATATCAGCGCCCTATTCCCGCTTCGCTCCAGGCTAACCAGCCAGAACAGTCTTGGCCATTACCCTCACCGGAGACAACATTCCAGCGATCGCCTGCCTCTCCCCTGCCTGAGAAAACTCAAGTCGCCTTGTATCAAGCAGCGTTGAGGCAAGCTGAGAAGTTGGTTGAAGAGGGTGCTTACATGTTCGCTCTACAAGCAACGAACCAAGCTATTAAGCATGACCCCAGCAGTTTTGATGCCTATTACTTAGCCGCTCAAGCATATGCCAATCTAGGTCAGTATCAAAAAGCCCAAGATTGTTGTCAGCAAGCCATGAATTTAAAGGCTTCATCGGTCAAACCTTACTATCTATTGGCTAAAATTGCTGAAGAGCAGGGGGATATAGAGCTAGCCAAATCTATTCTGAGAAAAATTATTTATTTAGATCCTAAGGCGATCGCTGCCTACTTAGATTTAGGAGCTATTTACAACAGGGAAAGTGATATTATTAGAGCTAAAAAAATGCGCAACACAGCCTTAGAGTTGCTGAGGCAGGTATCTCCGCATACAACTATAGAGTATCAGGAGCAGTTGACGGCAAGTGAGCTGATTCTATACATCAAAAAACTGTTACATCAGGCATAGTTTCGAGGATATAAATTTAACTACATCTCTAATTATCTAAAACTAGATTAATTTTCAAAAATGCTGTCAGATCCCTACTTAATCTTTAGTCTTCATGGTTCACTGTATGGTGTAAAAGCCACCCTCGTTTATGAAATCTTTTATGTACCAGAGCTAACAGTGGCTTTAGAGGCACCACCCGACATTATCGGCATGATTAATCTGCGGGGCAAAATCGTGCCAATCATGGACCTCGCTCGTCGGTTAGGACGACAACCAAAAGATTATCAGTTAAGCGATAGTGTGCTTGTGGTGGAGTGGCAGGAACTCTTGATTGGCATCTTAGTAAATCAAGTCCATGCTGTTAAAAACCTCGATTCCGCTACTATTGAAGTCGCAGTTCAGTACGGTAGAGAGCAAGAGACTACATCCAGATTTACGTCTGGAATTGCCAAAACTGATGGCGAAATTATTACTATTCTCAATCACGAAAATTTGGTTCGTCAGTCATCACTGAATGAAACATTAGCTGCATTACAAGTTGCAGCCGATCAGACAGATGAATCAAGACAACCAATGGAGCTATCCCGTCATTTATCGGTGGCAGAACAAGCAGTCTTACGAAATCGAGCCACTAATTTACTGCAACTGCCTCAAAACCAGGACTTTACGGGTTTGATGCCGCTAGCGGTGATTGGTCTCAATGGAGAGTATTTTGGGTTAGATCTCAAGTTTGTCCGAGAGTTTACAGATATCCACAAGGTCACACCGATTCCCTGCTGCCCCCCTCATATTGTTGGAAACGTGAACCTAAGAGGGGAAATTGTCACACTGATTGATATTCGAAATTTGCTGAATTTAGCGGTTAGTCCTAGTAATTCAGCCATGAAGTCGATGATAGTAGACATTTCTGATGTAATTGCTGGCATCACAGTAGATGAGGTCTTCGATGTAACCTACTTACATCCCCATGATCTAAAGCCTGTGCCTGCTGCTATGTACTTTGAAGCGAGTGACTTTCTAAAAGGAACCGCGCTTTATCGCGAAAAAATGATGGGGATTTTAGATATGCCAAAAATCCTACAGCAAGGTAATTTATTCATTGAGGAGGAGCTATAAAGTTTTCACTAAATATCTCTAACTAAATATCTTTAATTAAATATCTCTGCTAAATAGCTCATTAGTAGACAATATTGCAATTAATGCGATCGCTTTTTGTGTATTTTTACATATATTAACCTTTGTCTTCAAACCATAAAATTTATAAAGATCTCTACTTTATTAAACTGAGATGGGCTTGCTAAAGTAGCTAGGTCTTGATTGATGCTGAGATTTATTTCAGCGAAACTATTGTTTAAGCATGCTCTAGATAGCAAAATCAGCATTTATACTGTTTTTTTATTTTTATGAAATACTCGTGCCAGCCACTGATTACGCTTTAGTTTTTTCAGAGTCTAAATCAGAATATTACTGAGTTGGGCAGTTATTTTATCTAAAACAGGACGATCGCCCGTAAAAAGAAGCTGATTGCGCTCATGTAATCACTGGAGTGGAGGGACTGAAATGTTACAAAGAAATATGAAATTGAGCCGAGTCGTTCCGATGGGCTTTGCAGTTATTTTTGCGCTCATGGTTGGGGTCGGCTTAGCCTCAAAACTGAGTATGAATATTTTGGTTAACTCAATTACTTGGGTCAATCACACCCATCGAGTTAAACAAGATCTTCAAGAACTAGAAACTATTTTGGTGAATGCCGAAACTGGGCAGCGTGGGTTCATCTTCACAGGTCGAGAAGACTTTCTAGAACCCTATAATCAAGCTACAGAGGTGCTTGATGACCATATAAGCCAACTAAAAAGCGAAATTAGAAGTGAAGAACAAAGACGAAAGCTTGATCAAGTAGAAGTTTTAACCGAACGAAAACTAGATGAGCTAGCCCGCACCATCACGCTCAAGCGACAAGGTCAAGAACAGGAACTGAGGGCTTTGGTGCTGTCAGGCCAGGGCAAGGAAACAATGGATGATATTCGCAAAAACCTGGCTGCGATGCAAGCTGTGGAGGACAAGCTTTTAGCAGATCGAGAGGCTACGGCAACTAGAGCTGAACGCTTTGCCTCTTTTTCATCCTTTGGTGGAACTGTCATTGTGGTTGTTTTGGGTTCCTCAATCGCGTTTTTTATTGCTCGTCGCATTGTGCAACCTATCAATCAAGTAGCAAGTGCGATCGCCAGTTCTGCTACAGAAATTGCTGTGGCTGTAGAGCAACAAGAACGTACCGCTAGCCAACAGGCCGCCGCAGTCAGCCAAACTACCACAACGATGGATGAGTTAGGGGCTTCTGCTCGGCAGTCAGCACAGCAAGCTGAAGCTGCGGCAACTAGCGCTCAAAAAGCCTTGGTTTTAGTAGATGGGAATGGCTCAGTTGGAGCACAAGGAGGAGTACATAACTCCAGCTTACGGGACAAAGTAGGGCAAATCGCCGAGCAGATTTTGCGTTTGAGCGAGCAAACTAGCCAAATCGGGAGTATTTCCGTCTTGGTGAGTGATTTGGCAAATCAGACAAACATGTTGGCTTTAAATGCAGCCGTAGAAGCAGCAAGGGCTGGAGAACATGGCAAAGGTTTTGCAGTTGTTGCCGCCGAAATTCGTAGGCTGGCAGATCAAAGCCGTAAGTCAGCAGAACGAATTAGTTCACTGGTCTCTGATATTCAGAATGCCACCAACTCCACAGTCATGGTTGCTGATGAAGGCAACAAAACGGTGGGAGGTATTGTCACAGCAATTGACAACATCACTGTTAATAATCAGCAGATTTTACTAACCGCTAAACAACAGGCGATCGCAATTCAACAAGTCGTGGATGCAATGGGCTCCTTAAACCAAAGAGCTTTAGAAACGGCAAGCGGCATTAGCCAAACCAAAATTAGTACGCAGCAGCTGAATGAAGCGGCTCACGATTTAAAGGCAGTAGTATGAGCAATCCATTTCACTATTACCTTCATTAGGATTTTCTAATGTTTAAGAGCATGACGCTACAGGGCAGGCTCATCGGTTCATTTCTGTTTATGGGGTTTATTGTTTTTTCGTCTACTGCTTTGGGTTGGAATAGTACCACTCGGCTCAGTAGTCGCATTGAAATCTTTAGCAAAACTAGTATTCCTAGCATCACCGGGTTATGGAAGATTAATGAAGGACAAACTCAAGTAGAGTCCTCCATGCGATCGCTAACCAATCCCCGCTTAAGCCCGGAGGATCGCAACGTTGAATTAAACCGAATTGAGGCTGCTTGGCAGCAAATTAACGCAGGATTTGAGGAATATGAACCCGCCCCCCAAACTCTTGCAGAAGCTAAACTCTACAAAACTCAGTTCCTACCGCAATGGGAAGAATGGAAGAAACAACAAGCTAGGTTTTTGCAGCTTTATCAAGAACTAGAAGTAGATGGCATTTCTTTAACTGAAATGGATCGGCTCAATCGCTTTTTGGCGAATGAAGAGCGGGCAGCCTTTGACGCTGCTACAAATGATCTACTGGCTCTGCTCGACCTCAACTATAAAGTGGCCAAAGAAGCCGAAAACTTAGCTTTAAATGATGTTAGACAAACTTCAACTCTGGCAATTTTAGGTATGGTGTTGGGGCCTACGATCGCTATTATCTTTGGCTTCTACTTCACTCAAGCGATCGCCAAACCATTGAGTACCAAACTCAGCAGTGTCATCAACACACTCGCATCCTCATCAACAGAAATTGCAGTGGCCGTTGAGCAGCAAGAACGTACCGCTGCCCAACAAGCCGTTTCAGTCAGCCAAACGACTACGACGATGGATGAGCTAGGAACTTCTGCGCGTCAGTCAGCTAGTCAAGCTGAGGCTGCCGCCACCGGAGCGCAACAAGTGCTAACGCTGGTGAACGGTAATAGTAGCGATGAGCTATCCGCTGATGGCACCAGCCTACAAGCAAGAGTCGGGCAGATAGCTAAGCAGATTTTGCGCTTAAGTGAGCAGACCAACCAAATTGGTAACATCTCCGATCTAGTCCGAGACTTGGCAAATCAAACCAATATGTTGGCGCTGAATGCAGCCGTAGAAGCAGCCAGAGCCGGAGATCAGGGCAAAGGCTTTGCAGTGGTCGCTGCCGAGATTCGCAAACTGGCTGACCAAAGCCGACAATCCACCGAACGCATCAACGCCCTAGTCACAGACATTCAAAATACTACCAACGTTACTGTCATGGTGACTGATGAAGGCACTAAAACGGTAGAAACAATTGTGGTTGCTGTGAATGGCATCACGATGAATAGCCAACAAATTTCGCTCACCGCTAAACAGCAAGCGATCGCGATTCAACAAGTCATTGATGCCATGAATGTACTTAATCAAGGAGCTAGTCAAACAGCGAGTAGCATCAGCCAAACCAAGGTAGAAACTCAAAAACTGAATGAAACAGCGTTGAATTTGAAAGCTTTGGTATAAGCCCTCTCAGCAGGTTAAATCTTGTAAGCTTACCCCGGACTAAAGTCGCGGCTGTGATTCGTTGGTCTGAAACCCAAGACTTATAAAGGTTTGAGGGTATGACCGCCTGGTTCAACAGAACCTTGACAACTTGATAACCATGAGGGTGAA